>CALAEB010000574.1 GCA_937890875.1 uncultured Anaerolineaceae bacterium
TAATCATCCTCCAAAATGTAGGCGCCGGTATTTTGGGCCCATGCGACCAATTCACGCCGCCGGGCCGGCGACATGATGATCCCGGTCGGATATTGGTTGGACGGCGTGATATAAACCGCCGCAGGGGAGAGGGATTGCAGTTTGCTGACATCGATCCCCTGTGAATCCAGCCCGACCGGAAAAACCGGGACGCCACACTGCCGAAAAGTTGTCCGTGTCTGATCATATCCCGGGTCTTCCATGGCGACGCCCCGTTCATTCATGCGGAGCACGCCGCAGAGAAGCTGAAGGCAAAACTGCGTTCCCGTTCCGATCACGATCTGTCTGGCTTTGCATTGAATCTGGCGGTAATTCCACAGAAATTTCTGAATTTCAGAACGAAGTCCCGGCTCTCCGAATGGACAGCCATATTGCAGAAACCCGGTCTCATATTCTTTGAAACACCGGTTGACCATCTTCTGCCACTGCCGAAAAGGGAATTCGTTCTGCAGGAATTTTCCGTTCCGGAAATCATAACGAAATTCTTCGGCCGGTTCCGTCTCGTTCTCCGGCAAAAGCGGGACTGTTTTGCCTTTTTCCGCAGCGGAAAAAGTGGGAAGCGTGGCGTAATTTCCGGAGCGCGGTTTGCTGACCAGGAACCCCTCGCTGTACAAACGGGCATAAGCCAGTTCCACCGTATTCCGGCTGATATGCAGATCGACAGACAATTTCCGGCTGGACGGAAGTTTCGTACCGGACGGAATGTTTCCGTTTGCAATATCCGAGCGGATCTGCTGATATAGCTGAACATAAAGCGGAACTCCCGTCTCCTCATTCCAAACCAACCGCATTCTTTTTTATCTCCTCCGATTCCGACAACAGACACCGCTTTCAACGCCGGCCAACCCTCCGGAAGGCCGGATTCCAAATAACCATGGCTTTATCAAACAGCGTCTGTTCTGATGTTAGTATAACCTAACATAAAGGGGATATCCAGACAGGAATGCGAAATACAGGGATCTTTTTTTTGAAAAAAGATATCAGTGGTTCCGCATTACCCGAAATAGGCTCCCGTATTTCGAATTCCTGCCGAGGGATACAAGTGAACCTTTTTTTCTAAAAACAGTCTTTTTATTCGTTATAATCTACTTGCATTTGAAAGGATGAATATTAATGGCCAAAAACTCCAACTCTTCCATGAATTTACGCATGACCGTCTATATCGCATTATTTACCGCACTCATTATCATTGGTGGCTATATCAGTGTGCCCGTGCCGGTTGGGCCGGTGCCGATCGTATTAGCCGATTTCTTTGTGATGGTAACCGGGCTTTTCCTTGGACGCAAACGGGGAGCAATCAGTGTTGCATTGTATCTCGCGCTGGGAGCATTGGGGCTTCCGGTTTTCGCAGGTGGTAAAGCCGGTCTGGCAGTCCTGTTCGGCCCCACCGGCGGATTTCTTTTCGGTTATTTCCTGGTCGTGATCGCAATCGGTTTGCTGACAGAGAGCGTTGAAACCACCCCCGGAAAAGCGATGTTGGTTAAAAACGTTATTGCACTGGTCGCGGGCAATGTGCTTTTGTATCTTGTCGGCGTGCCATGGCTGAAAGCAGTCGCAAAAATGTCCTGGGCAGGAGCAATCATCGCCGGATTCGTCCCTTTCATCGCCGGAATTATCATCAAGATCGCCGCGGCAGCGGCGCTGGGACAGATTCTTCTACCGCGGTTTAAGCAAACGCTGATTCAGATAACTCCGCAAACTGAGGAAGCGTAATGCCGGTCGTAGAGGTCCAGAATCTATCTCACATTTTTGCGGACGGAACTGCTGCGATTGAAAATATAAACCTGCAAATCGAGTCGAAGGAATTTGTCGTAATTGCAGGACCGAACGGTTCGGGTAAGACAGTTTTTATCCGGCATCTGAATGGATTACTTTCCCCTACCAAGGGGAAAGTTTTTATTGACGGCGAACCCATCACCAAAGACATTGTCAATGCCCGCAGGAAGGTTGGAATGATCTTTCAGGATTCTGACAGCCAAATCGTCGGGCAGACGGTTGAAGAAGATGTCTCTTTTGGCCCGGAAAATCTCAATCTGCCGCCGGAAGAAGTTTCCAGACTGGCAAAAGAATCTCTCCAGGCGGTCGGCTTGGCGGAATATGCCACAAGAAACCCGCATGATCTTTCCGGAGGACAGAAAAAGAAACTGGCAATCGCCGGAATTCTGGCGATGAAACCGAAGATTATTATTTTTGACGAACCATTTGCCGGGCTGGATTATCCGGGGGTTGTCCAGGTCCTGCAGCAAATCATCCTGCTGCACGAATCAGGGCACACGATCATTTTGGTCACCCATGAACTTGAAAAAGTTCTGGCCCACGCGAACAGATTGGTCATCATCTATCAGGGAAAACTGGCAGAAAACGGGCGTCCGGGTGACGTGATCGGCGATTGTGAAAAATACGGGATCAGAATGCCTCTGAGAGCCAATGAGGGGGTCGAAACGCTGACATGGCTCAAATGACGTTTTTCCATTACGTCCACAAAAACACGGTCCTGCATGCGATGGACGGCAGGGTAAAAGTACTTTGCATGGTACTGATGAGCCTTGCCACAAGCCTGGCGGTCAGTGTTTTTGACTACACCATCCTGACGTGTGTAGTCCTGACAGCTTTGCTCGTTTCAAGGCTGCCGCTGGCTTCGCTGCTCAGGGATATGAAATTTTTTCTGTTTCTCATACTCTTCGTATTTATCATGAATTCGATCAACACAAAAGGCGAACCTATCCCAAATTTTCCGATCCAAAGCGTTTCGATCGAAGGGGTTATTTCGGGGCTGATGTTTGCCTGGCGATTCACACTGATCATTACGATCTGCACCATCATAACCGGTACGACATCGCTGCTGGTGTTCAAGAAAGTGATTGAGTGGTATCTCGCTCCGATTCCTTTTATTTCTGAAACCAGCGTAGCTATGATGGTCAACCTCACTTTTGTGCTTATCCCGGTGATCCTCGACCAGTATACTGAAATGTCCGCAGCACAAAAGGCCCGCTGTGTTGAATCGAGAAAAAATCCTGTACAGCGGGTTTTGTTGATCGCTTTGCCCCTGTTGAGCAATATTTTCAGGAAAACGGACGAGCTCGTATTTGCGATGGAAGCGCGCTGCTATTCAGAGGAACGCACAAAAGCGGTTTTTAAAGCCAATCCAATTGATTGGATGCTATTAAGTATCTGTATACTGACAATAACACTGGTTATTTTTCTTTGAAACAAATTCAGCAAAAAAGATCATC
>CALAEB010000575.1 GCA_937890875.1 uncultured Anaerolineaceae bacterium
GCTTCCATGTATTTTTCCGCCGTTGAATATAATCGCTGTGGCCTTTCGAAAATATTTCCATTTATTACGAAAAATATTTATTCGATTCCCCTCTATTATACAATATTGTTTCGATAAAACGCAAATTATTTCCAGTTTTTAACGAAAATAAAAGAAATATATTGACTTTATGGAAAACTGTTGTTAGAATATTTTTTGTAGTTCAGATAATAAAGAAATATTTTCGTTAATTTGGAAAACTATTTTGCCGTTTTCTTGATGAGTTGCTGGATATTACTTTGTTTGGAGAGAATCATGGTTGATGCCTATGTTGGAGCCTGGCCAGTTTTTGACGAGGATTACGAAGAAGGTCTTGATAAAGCTTTCCTTCGCTATAAAGAAGCGGGTATTAAACATTTGATGTATGCCGGGATCGCGCATACGTTTGGCGTCCATCCTCAATACTACAAAAATACAAAAATTGATCCGCAGGTGCAGATCGATTTTGAGACAAATCATGGCGATTTATTCGGAACAAAATACCGTCTCGTCAATTCGGACTTTAATGAAATTCGTCTTTTGGCCAAAAAATATGGCCTCAATTTAGAGGTCAATATCACTCCCGGAGTGAGCGAACCGATCGTTGCCGCTTATCCGGATGTGGCCGTTATGGATGTGGAAGGCAACCGGAGCAAGCATTGGATGTGCCCCTCCAATCCGGATGTTCGGAACTATTTTACCGGTCGGGTTGAAGATATCATCCGGCATACTGAGGGCATCCGTGAAGTCGAATTGGATGTTGTGAGCATTGATTTCTATGATCCTCAGGTGGTGCCGGATTGGGTCCCGCCTGAGTTGAATCCCTTGGGACGTCTGGCGATTGGCAATTGTTTTTGCGAACATTGTGTGAAAAAAGCTAAAGATCGCGGCATTGATGTGGACGCCATCAAGCGGGAGATCAGAGCCATCAACAAGGACGCTACAGTTCTGACCTATCAGCAATTTACTGATTTGTCGGACTCCTATCGGGGAATATTTGATATTGTCCGGTTTTTGCTGCGGAATCCCAAAATCTTAACCTGGTTGAATTTTCGAGCTTCATTGGTAAATGATCATGTCTTGAATTTCCGCAATTCTCTGAAGAAAATCGACCCGTCTATTTTGCTCTCCAGTGATCTGGTGGCGCCCAGTTTTTCATGGACGCTTGGACAAATTTATGCCGACCAGCCAAAGATGACGGACATGACGAAATTGATGCTTTACCACAAACGGATCGGCAGTTTTGAGGCGAAACCGTTGCAGCGGATCCAGAAGGCGATTCCCGATATCTCGGATCATGAAATCCTGGAGCAATATTATCGTTTGAAAGGGTTCAGCGGGCCGATGGATATGGCGCAATTTATCACGCAAGGGATTGATGTGGAAAATGTTTACTATGAGGTTCGCAAAGCCAAGTTGGAGGCTGGGGCGAATCACAAAATTATCGCGGGGTTGGTGGGCGATCCCCCTGCGACGGTGGAAGATGTGAAAAATGCGGTTATGCTGGCGGACCGGGCCGGTGCGGACGGCTTTATGCTTCATTTATGGTATCGCAACGCGCCCAAAGAAAATATAGTCGCTTTCGGTGAGCAGCTGAAAGCGTTGGGAAGGGTCGTTTAATGAACAGGCAGAATTTTATTGAAAACACATGGCAGGAACTGGACGAAATCAAAGCGAAACGGCCGTTGGTTGTTTTGCCGGTTGGCAGCATTGAACAGCATGGCTGCCATGCTCCCCTTGGCACCGATCTGATGATCGCTGAGGCGATGGCGGCATCTCTGGATGGGGACCGTATCTTGCGATTGCCGGCAGTTCCGGTTGGCGTCTCTGAATATCATCGCGATTTTTGCGGATCTTTGTGGGCCAGCCCAGAGGTTCTGAAACAATACGTCGGCAGTATCATTAAAAGCCTTTATTTCCATGGGCTGAAAACCGTCCTGATCATCAATGGTCACGGAGGAAATCGTGAACCGCTGAAAGAAATGGTGCGATACCTTGAACTTGAAGGCGATTATCGTGTATATGTCTGGACATGGTTTGAATCGATCGAACCAAAAATCATACAGTTATACGGCTGTCGGCCGCCGCTTCATGCGGACGAGGCTGAAACGGCGTTGTTGATGGCGATCGATGAGAATCTTGTGGAACGGAAGAAGTTCCAGGAATCTGCAAAGGGCAGTTCTCCTGTCTGGGGTGTGTTCCATGCAGGTACGCTGGTTTCGCAAGTGGTCAGTAAATTTTCAAAATCCGGGGCAACCGGCGACCCCATGAAAACAGATCTCGAAAAAGGGAAACTGATGTGGCAATGGTCCCGGGAAAATTTAAAAGATTTTGGAAAGTTTATTTTCGATGAAATGGATCCGGAAGAAAAAAGTTGAGATGACGGAGGTGATAAAAGAGAAGTCAAGTCGGCTGTCTGTGTGTAAATAATCATGTTTTTAGACAAAAAATCTTTATGGAGGAGATAAAATGAAATCGAATGTGGTAAGAACGATTATGATGTTAATGCTGGTTGCACTACTTGTCGTGAGCGTTCCCCAAATGGAGGCGGCGGCGGAATCTTCAAGCCCCGTGACGGTCACTTGGTGGGTTCCCAACTGGGATGAAGAAGTGGCGAAGGAACTGATTGCTGAATTTGAAGCGCAGAATCCGGATATTAAAGTGGATATGGTGATCACGACCTGGGATACTATGGAAGGACAGATCCGGACCGCTTTGAACGGGAATAATGCGCCGGATTTGATTACGGATCTTGAATCCAGAATTCAAGGATATGCTTCTCAGGGGTTACTCGCCAATCTTGACGAATATTACAAAGCCGGCAACGTTGATATGGACGATTTTGTCACTTCGGCCATCGAGCTTTCAACCTATGATGGGCATCTGTATTCCATGCCGATGCGTCACGATGGCCCGGCGATGATCTATAACAAGGATATGTTTGAGGAAGCAGGACTCAACCCCGATAATTTCCCGAAGACTTGGGACGAACTGACTGAAGTCGCAAAAACGTTAACCAAAGACACGGACGGGGACGGCACGGTGGATCAGTTCGGTATCGGCTGGCCTCTGGGGAATGAGGGAAATGCGGTTGTCCGTTTTTACCAGCTGTTATACAATTTTGGCGGTTCGATCACGGATGAAGCTGAAACGAAATGTGAGCTGAACTCGGACGCGGGCAAGAAAGCGCTCGAATATCTGTATGATGATGTCGTCACCAATAAAGTTACGCCGCAGAGTGCTTTGGAAGTCGATAATACCGGGCTCCGTGACCTTTTTATCAACAAAAAGATCGCCATTTATACCAACGGCGCGTTTGATTTGACCGAAATTGCGAATCAGGCTCCCGATATTAATATTGGCACCGCCACGATTCCCGGGACCGGTGATGGCATTGGTATTACCATTGTCAATGGCTTCAGCCTGTACATTCCTGAGAAAGCGAAGAATAAAGACGCTGCCTGGAAACTGGCTGAATTTGTTGGGAATACGGAAAATAG
>CALAEB010000576.1 GCA_937890875.1 uncultured Anaerolineaceae bacterium
AGTGAGGTTTGACAGTGAAGTTTCGTTCAAGGAGGCAGCGGTAAATTTGCAGAACTGGTTAATCCGAATTCGTCCTATCATGGCATCAGCTTTACCAAAGCAGTCGGTGCGGCGGCCTATGTGACCAGGATCCGGGCGATCCTGCTGCGGGACACCGGGGCGACTCTGGCGCCGGTCCATGCTTTCATTTTCCTCCAGGGGTTGGAGACATTGAGCTTGCGGGTGGAACGGCATGTTGAGAATACGATTAAAGTGGTGGAATATCTTTCAAAACATCCGAATGTGGAGAAAGTAAATCATCCGTCTCTGCCGGATCATCCGCATCAAGAACTGTACAAGAAATATTTCCCGAACGGCGGGGCGAGTATCTTTACTTTCACCATCAAAGGCGGAGCGGCCGAAGCGCAGGAATTTATCGATCGGCTGAAGATTTTCTCCTTGCTGGCTAATGTGGCTGACGTGAAGAGTTTGGTGATTCATCCGGCAAGTACCACACATTCCCAGTTGTCGGAAGAAGAATTGCTGGATCAGGGTATTTATCCAAATACAGTCCGCTTCTCCATCGGAACCGAGAATATTGACGATATTCTGTGGGATATTGAACAGGCGTTCAAAGGCTGAATCACTCAGGAATAATCCGTAACAGTGATTTTATCCATTGATTACCGTTTGCAAAATGGACTGGAATCGTTCTTGGGCTTGCTGCATTTTTTTTCGGGCCTGAAAAGCAAATGCAGAACGGATTCGATTCCGGCGGAAAGTTCAAATTTTAGTGAACGGATAAAAAAATAAGGCGGAGGTGCGACAAAATCAACATCTGATCCATAAATACAGTTAGATAACCAGCTTCATTACTCCTTATGTTTGAGGATAAGCATGCATTCCACATGCTTATCCTCATTAGGTTTAAGCGTGAACTCTGAATTCTGTTACCGGAAAATACGATAACCGGAGCGTTTATCCATCATCAATTACTCACGGAATGTTGTTCTTTCGCTCAAATTTTTGAGATTGTCCGAAAATTTGAATATGACCCGGTGTCAGAAGGAATAGGTGCCTGAAATTTGGCGGATTTGTGGTTCTGTTTCCTTTTTCAATAATTTGACTTTTGACACTTTACTCAATTATGGAAATGGCTTCGGATTGTCTGCATATAGCTGCCGTTGATTGACTCGAAGAATGATTTCGTATAGAATTTAGATGTGGAAGAATTTCTCCCTGAGACGCGTTTAAATTAATTTAATAAAGATAAAAGGAACGATAAGAAAATGCCCAGAAAAATATATGCTGCAACCGCCTATCAGAATCTGGATGATTTTGTTTACGGCAGTTCAAAATACCCTGTAGTCCTGAAAAATGGTTTATCCATCGGCGGCGGGAAAGTGTATCCCGAAGTGAATTTTACCCTTCCGCCAATGTTGATTGAGTTACAGACGCTGCCGGATGTCCTTCAAAACTATCGCGAAATTATTGCCGGTATCTGTGACCGGGCCGTCGCCTTGGAAGTCCCGGGGTTTGTGGCCGAAATCGAAACGCTTCCCCCGATGACATTTCATCCGGAATGGGGAATCGAGGTGACGAAAATTGTCGTTGACACGATTAAAGAATGCGAAAATAAACACGGGATTAATGGTGTGGTTCGCATTACTCCGAATGATATCCGTGAAGGGCGCGAATTGGAGCATATGTGGCATGGACGGCATTGGGATGCCATGTTTGAAACCTTTGAAGGCTGTGCGAAAGTCGGCGCCGACCTGCTCGCGGTCGAATCCGTGGGCGGCAAAGAAGTTCATGATGATGCTATCATTAATTGCGATTTGGATAAGTCATTATTCGCGTTGTCGGTTCTCGGCTGCCGTGACATGGAAAAACTTTGGACTGAAATCGTTGCGGTTGCGGACCGTACCGGTACAATTGCGAGCGGCGACACGGCCTGCGGTTTCGGAAACTCGGCGATGGTATTGGCTGACCGCGGGTTTATTCCGAAGGTTTTTGCGGCGATTGTGCGGGTCATGACGGTAGCCAGAAGCCTTGTGGCGCTGGAATGCGGCGCCAGGGGCCCTCACAAGGATTGCGGTTATGAGGGTGTGTTTATCAAAGCAATCACCGGTACGCCGATCACAACTGAAGGCCGGGTCGCCGCGTGCGCTCATCTTTCGCCGGTTGGCAATGTCGCGGCTTGTTTATGTGATCTCTGGAGCAACGAGTCCATTCAGAATATTAAATTACTGGGCGGGGCTGCACCGACTGTCTCTTTTGAACAATTGGTCTTTGACTGCCGGTTAATGAATCAGGCGATCGAAAAAGGAAAGGATGCGGTGCTTTTCCTGCGTGATTTGAATGCCGATTCGGATTCCGCTTTGGATCCGCAGGCGTATGTGCTGCGTCCGGATATCGTGCTCGATATTTCAAAAAAACTGGTATCGCTGGACGGCGATTATAACCGGACGAAATATGGCGCGGTTTATGCGGCTGAAGCGATCCGGGACGGTGTGGAAAATGGCCGGCTGAAACTTTCCCGGAGAGAGAAAAGCTGGCTGGACCGGCTCCAGTCTCAAATTGACGAATTCCCGGATACTGCCGATGAATTGACTGCGCGGGTGATCAGTTCCTGCGATAAACTCGACCCGAAGAAATATGATTTATAGCGCAGAGCGCTTTTCTTCTGTTTCGGATATGATGGACAAGCCCGGTGATGTTTTAAAATAGGTTATCTGTGACTCCCTGATCGTGGCAGATGAAGAAGAGAGTCACAGATTTATCCGGAGGCCGGAATAGGGATGGACGATAACTTTTTGCAGACTGGATGGAAGTGATGCCCGTTTTAACCGATTGGGTTGTGCCGCTGGATATTGATGATGTTTTTGTCGGACAGGGCGCTGATCCGCTGATCATTCGCAAACGGTCACCGCAGCTGATCCCCGTAGCGGCGCGCGCGCTTGCTGAAGCGGAGAAATTGATCCGGAATGTCGTTGTTTATACGGTATTGGATGTGCGCGAATTGTCTCATAACCGGCTGAAGCTGGAGGGCGATTGCGAGTTATACGGTGAATTTGTGACGACCCACCTTTGGAATGCCACCCGTGTCTTTGTTGTTGCCTGCACGATTTCGGATGCCTTGGGGCAACGGATCGGAGCGAGCATGAAAACAGATATTGTTTACGGGATGGCTCTGGACGGAATCGGTTCTTCTGCAGTCCAGAAATTGAGTTCCGCCGCCAGCGCACGGTTTTCCTCATGGGCTGCCGAAGAGAATCTGCAAACAACAATCCCGTTCAACCCGGGCATAATCGGCTGGCCGGTGAAAAGTGGGCAAAAGCAAATCTTTGATATTCTGGAGAACGTTTCACGGGAGATCCGTTTGAGTGAATCGTCGTTGATGATCCCTTTGAAATCGCTTTCGTTTGTGTTGGGCGTGGCCCCTGAAGTTGAATATATCGGTGATCCCTGCCAGCTTTGTTCACTTCGGGAAACCTGCATGTTTCGTAAAAAAGGAACCGCCCGGGATTGCCATAAAAATGACATTTCGGAATTCCATTAGTTGGTTCAAACATTGTCCTTTTAAAAGAAAGTCGCTTTATTGGATCGGTTTATTTATAGTATAATTAAATCCGGAAAGTTATTTATTTCACAAAAGGATGGTTAATAGAATGAACCTGTTTGATTTTAGCGGAAAAGTTGCTGTGATCACCGGCGCTTCCAGCGGGTTGGGCGCGGATGCGGCGCGCGGATTTGCGGAGCATGGCGCCGATGTGGCTCTGCTCGCCCGCAGAAAAGAGAAATTGGATGCGCTGGTAGCGGAAATCAATGCGAAGAACGGCGGAAAGGCTTTTGCCGTCGCATGCGATGTGTCAAGTGAAACAGAGACAAAGGCTGCGGTGGAAGCCGTTCTGGCGCATTACGGAAAAATCGATATTCTCCTGAATAACGCCGGGGTTGCTTTCGGCGGGTCGGTGGAAAGCATGACTGATGAGGATTGGGACCGGGCGATTGATGTCAACCTGAAAGGCATCGTTCATACATGCAAGTATGTTGTTCCGGGTATGCGTGAACGCAAATATGGCCGCATTATTAACATTGCCTCTATTAATGCGTTTCTGGCGGACAAAGCGCCTCAGCTGTGGCGGCACGCATATAATATGACCAAAGCCGGCGTTGTCGGCCTGACGCGCGGGCTGGCAGCTTCTTATACGCAGTTCGGCATCACGGCCAATGCGATTTGCCCAGGACTTTTTGAAACAGAAATGACGGAAAACACGTTATTTAAGGCTTCTGAATTCTTAAAAGCGTACAATGCCTTATGCCCTGCGTCCAGACCGGGTGAAAAAGGGGAATTAAATGCTCCGATTCTTTTCTTTGCCTCGGAAGGTTCCGGTTACGTTTCCGGTCAATATCTGCTTGTGGACGGCGGATTTTCGATCGTATAACAATGGATGGATAAATAAAAAAAGGGACCTCAAATTTTGAGATCCCTTTTTTATTTGGAAAGGGTTCCTGCATTTCTTTCTGGACCTGTTCTTTTGCCGATCCTGTTGAGACGCAGGGGCTTTTTGTTTCAATTGATGCTTTTTGTGCCGAAGGGCAATTTAATCAGATCGTCAGCAGGATGGCGATGACCGTTGTCACCAATCCGCAGACGCCCATTGCGATACCGCTGGTTGCCCCTTCGATTTCCCCGATTTCCAGTGCCCGCGCTGTTCCGACACCGTGGCTGCTGCTGCCGATTGCGATTCCTGCGGCAACCGGATCGGCAACTCTGAAAAAACGGACCATGAAATGGGACATGAAACCGCCCATAATTCCTGTCATTGCCACCATAACGACCGTGATGGATGGAATTCCGCCCAATTGCCTACTGATTTCGATCGCGATCGGCATGGTGACGGACTTTGGCAGCAGCGAAGCCGTGAGCACTTCATCCAGACGGAAGAACCGGCAGCAGGCATAAATACTGCCCATCGACGCTAATGAACCCGCGGTACAGCCGACAATAATCGGGATCGCATAAGTTTTCAGGATTTTAATTTGCTGGAAAATTGAATAAGCCAGTGCGGCGGTTGCCGGAGCGAGGAACATCGTGATGACATTCCCGCCCGCTTCATAAGCTTCGAGCGGGATATCAAAGATCTTCAGTGTTAAAACAATCAGGATCACCGTGATAAACAGCGGGTTGATCAGGTGCGATTTGAATCTGTTTTTCAGCGCGGTGCTGGCTGTATAAAAAAAGAGGCTGATCGTGATTCCAAAAATAGGGTTGGATAAAATTTCAGTCATTCAAATGCCGTTTCTTTCGGTTCATTAATTTGGTGGTAAGCGTAACAGTAAACGCGGTAACGATAAATGTGATGATGAGCGAGAACAGGCTGATAAACAACAGAATCAGGATTTTATCTTTCAGATAATCATATTCATCAATAATTGCGACGGTCGCAGGGATAAAAAAGAAGGCCATATTCTGCAGCAAAAATTCAGAAATGTCCCGGATGGATTCCGTCCGGATGACTTTGCTTATTAATAACAGGAGCAGCACAATCATGCTGATCACATTGGACGGAAACGAAAAAGGCAGCAGTTTGGATATAAACTCGCTGAGAAGACATATTGAAAAAAGGATCAGGATCTGTTTGAATAATTTCATAAGCCGGCTTTCAAATTGAATTGGAAACATACAACATTTAGATGCAGGATAACAGGAACGTCTATCCAACATACGTGGTTGTTGTTCGGTTTATTTCCCTTTCAGGAATGATTCGACGATATCAACTGTTGAGATATCCCCAACAAATAATATCCGGTCGTTTACCATAATAGCAGAATATGGACCGGGCGAAAGCGTTGTGCTTTCACCTCTGGCAATTGCGATGACGGTAGCTCCGGTTTCATGCCAAAAGTTCACTTCAGACAACGACTTCCCGTGGAGCGGACTGTTTTCAGGGACAGTTACTTCATACAACTGATACGGATTGTTCCGGGCAAATTTCTCGTTCCTGTGTATGATCTCATTAACAGTTTCATAGATTTTCGTATTCAGTTTTTCCTGTTCTTCAAGCAACGTTTTCAATTCTTTTTGCAGCGTATGAATATTCTTCGTGTCGCCAAAGCGGCGGATAAACTGATTGGCTTTTTCCTTCGAAAGGACGATTACGCCGCTGTTTTGTTTAATTTCTACAATTCCCATATCGGCTAATTGTTTCAGGGAACGCCGGATTGTCTCCGGCGAGACGCCATATTCAGAAGCCATCACGGATCTGCCGTAAATCTTAGCATTCTCTTTTAAGTCTCCCCTTGCAATGCGTGTAGCAATATCTACCGCAATCCGTCCATAAAGAGGAAAAATTTCGTTCTGCTTCATCTTATGTTTTCAAAGTCCTTCTGCCAGTTTTTCTGAAGGCTCGGAATTTTTGTCACTTTGGTGCCGACCCCGGCGCTTTCCTTCGCAGCGGAGAATATTTGACAGTATTATACCGCAGCCCTGTCTATAGCGTATTATCCGCGGGAATTTGAAATCCGGAAAGCCTTTTCGGACAAAAAGGAAAATTGCAATTCCACTGTTTTTGCTTTGCCCAAAAAAAAGGATCTTCGCGTATCTCCACCCAATTTTGATTTTCTGCGGAGGATCATAAAAAATTGACTATGTAACAACTTTAAGTTATCATACAGGTTGTTACTTTGAAAGGAAATAGACTCCCCTGAAAATCGCAGTCAATTCAAATGAATTTGCCACTTCGTGGAGATCCTTTTTTCCCTTTTTAAAACCCTGAGAGGAATAACGCTGAAGAAAGAATTTGCCTATGGTTAAAATTAAATTTCAAAATGTACGGAAAGTGTATAACGGGACGGATGTTGTCGATAATTTGAATTTGGAAGTTGCGACAGGAAAGTTTACGGTTTTAATCGGCCCAAGCGGCTGCGGAAAAACGACAACGTTAAAGATGGTAAATCGTCTGGTTGACCCTTCAGCGGGCGAAATTTTTATTGAAGGCAAAAATATCTCCGATCTGAATCCGGTTGATTTGAGAAGGCGGATTGGTTACGTTATTCAGCAAATTGGCCTCTTCCCGAATATGACAATTGCGCAGAATATTGAGGTTGTGCCCCGATTGCTCCATTGGCCAAAACAAAAAAGGCTGGACCGCACAGCTGAATTATTGTCTATGGTGGGCATGGATCCTCAGCAATTCATGAACCGTTACCCATCCGAGCTGAGCGGCGGACAACAGCAGCGAATCGGCGTGCTGCGGGCTTTGGCAGTGGAGCCTCCGATTTTGCTGATGGACGAACCGTTTGGCGCGCTGGATCCGATCACTCGGGAGTCATTGCAGGATGAAATCAAAAAGCTCCAGATGAAGCTGGGCGTGACGGTTCTGTTTGTGACCCATGATATGGACGAAGCCATTAAGCTGGCGGATATGATTGTGCTTATGCGGGAAGGACAGGTAGAGCAGGCTGCATCTCCGGAAAAATTGCTTTCTGATCCTGTAAGCGATTTTGTCCAGGAGTTCATCGGGAAAAAACACCTGCCGACGAATTATGATGTGGAATCCGTTTGGGAAATTATGAATCCCAATGCAGTGACGATCGCCAAAACCAAAGGGATCAACGAAAGCATTGCGCTGATGAACAAACGGAACGTGGATTCCCTGATTATTGTGGATGAAAACCGTAAACTTGAAGGGATCGTTTCGGTTGAGGAAATCCGGGCGGCTGGCAGACAGGAATCCCGTATCCGAAGAATCGGAGATTTGGGAATCCGGCAGGTCCCTACGATCAATATTCATTCTCAGGCGAGAGACGCTTTTGACCTGATTGTGAATGAAAACCCCCGGTTTATTGTGGCGGTTGATGATGAAGATATTGTTTATGGAATTGTTACGAAAACCAGTCTGGTGAAAGCGCTGGCGGGTGTTGTTTGGGGGGATGAAACTGATGTCTGATTTACCGATTTTTCTCCAAAGAAACTGGGGAACGTTTGTTAACGCGTTGGGGACCCATTTGAAACTTTCATTTTCCGCTGTTGCAATCGGGATCTGCATCGCTGTTCCGACGGGAATTTTGCTCACCCGCTTTCCCAAAGCTGCGAAAAAAGTGCTGGCAGGCGTGGGTGTTTTGCAAACCGTTCCAAGCATGGTTATGTTCGGACTCGCGATGCCGTTGCTGGGGATCGGGATTCGGACAGCACTGGTTGTGCTGATCATTTATTCCATTCTCCCGATTCTTCGGAATACTTACACCGGAATTTCTGAAATTCCTGAGAAATACATTATTGCCGCACGCGGAATGGGAATGAATGGTTTCCAAATGCTGATGCGTGTCGAATTGCCCCTGGCGGGATCGGTAATTATTTCCGGTATACAGCTTTCAGCCGTATATATCATTAGCTGGACAACAATCGCTGCGCTGGTGGGCGCGGGCGGCCTTGGCGATCTGATCTATACCGGTATTATGACCTATAACTATTCCATGATTCTGCTGGGCGCAGCCCCGGCCTCCATTTTGGCTGTGCTGACCAGTTTGCTCATTGGTTGGCTCGCCCGGATTGCAACCCCGCGTGGACTGCGGATGTGATCGGAGGACTATGGACGAACTGATTTCAAAAACGTTATCGCATTTGTTTATTTCACTGGGAGGCGTTTCCATATCGGCAGTAGTGGGCATTACACTCGGTGTTCTGCTGACCAGAATATCATTTCTTTCCGCTTTTGTGATTGGATTTTCTGAAATCCTGCAGACCGTTCCATCACTGGCAATGCTTGCGATTCTGATGATGTTCTTCGGTTTGGGTAATCCAACTGCGATGATGGCAATTTTTCTTTATTCGCTTCTGCCTGTTGTCCGCAATACCTATACCGCTATGCGCGGAGTGGACTCTTCACTGCTGGAAGCCGGGAAAGGGATGGGAATGAGCCGCTGGCAGCTCCTGTTTCTGGTTGAAATCCCGAATGCTTTTCCGGTGATTCTGTCCGGCATCCGGGTTTCTCTGATTACAGCTTATGGGATTGTGACGATTGCTGTTCTTGTCGGCGGCGGCGGACTTGGCGGTTATATCTACCGGGGAACACAGACAGTCAATATCGGAATGATATTGAAAGGAGCAATTCCGATTTGTTTGATGGCAGTCGGGACGGATTTTCTGTTAAATAAAGTTGAAAAGAAAACAAGTATCGAAAAACGTGGAAAATAAGAAAGGGATTTTTATGTCAAAAACAAAAAGATATCTGTTCCTGGGTCTTCTTTGCATATTGGTTTTAACCGTTGCAGCCTGCGGCAACGGAGGAAAGAAGACGGTTGTGGTTGGGGCGAAAAATTATACGGAAAGTCTGTTGACCGGCGAGATTATCGCTCAGCTTTTGGAAAAGAACACGGACCTGAAAATTGAGCGGAAATTTAATCTGGCAGCGGCTGTGAGTTTTGAAGCCATTAAAAGCGGTGAAATTGATATCTTCCCGGAGTATACCGGTGGGGCGCTGATTCATTATCTGAAGATGGCTCCGATCAATGATCCGGACGAAGCGTACCGGGTTGTCAAAGAAGCGTATCAGGAACAGTTTGATCTGATCTGGCTTGAGAGCATGGGATTTAATAACACGTACGCAAACGCGGTTCGGACTGATTTTGCGGAGGCGAATGATATTAAAACAAACAGTGATCTGGCAAAATTCTCTCCGGATTTGATCTTTGGAGCGGAACATGGATACCTTGACCGTGAAGACGGATATTATCCGATGTGTGAATTATATGGTTTTGATTTTAAAGATACACTCCAGATGGATGTCAGCCTGATTTATCAGTCATTGGATCAAGGCGAGGTGGATGTTGCCAATGTTTATACGACAGATGGACTGCTTTATGAATACGACCTGACAGTTCTTGAAGATGATAAACAATTTTTCCCCTCCTATTATTGCGCTCCGGTGGTCAGAGCGGATACGCTGGCGGATCATCCTGAAATCGAAACAGTGCTGGCTGTGCTGAAAGACAGCGTGACTGAAACGGAGATGGTGAAGTATAACTATATGGTTGATGGGGAGAAAATGTCAGTCGAGGATACTGCTGCAGCTTTTATCCGTGATCACGGCTGGTAGCTGGAACCCGCAATAGGGAGCTTATCTTCAAATAAAAATGCAAACCGGAGGTTCTCTCATCTTTCCCGGAAAAAAATGAGAGAACCTCCGATGATTTTCCGTGAACTGTTCCATGGCGATCTTCAGGAATTCAGATTTTGATCTCCTTTCAGAAAAATTACCGAACATATTATTCTTATCCGGAGAAGATTCCTGGCCCGGTTGGCGGCAGGCAGCGGCAGCATTGTGATATCATAAGAAAAACAACGGAGAATTTCTTATGAAACCAGCAAATATTACGCCTCATATCGGCTGCAGTCCGGAAGATTTTGCCAATACGGTTCTGATGCCCGGCGACCCGCTCCGCGCGAAAAAAATCGCTGAGGAGTATCTGACCGGCGCGGAATTGGTTAATAATATCCGCGGTGTCCACGGGTATACCGGCTTTTATAACGGAAAGCGCGTCTCGGTGATGGGCAGCGGAATGGGATTATCGTCCATTGGGATTTATTCATACGAACTTTTTAATTTTTTCGGCGTCGGAACTATTATCCGGGTTGGCTCTGCAGGCGCGATCCATCCTGATTTAAAACTTTACGATATTGTGATTGCGCAGGGAGCCTGCACAAATTCCGCTTATTTCGAAAGTTTCAATATCCGGGGATCCTATGCTCCGATCGCGGATTTCGCTTTGCTGAAAAAAGCGGCAGACTATTGTGAACGATCCGGTTTCCCGTATAAGGTAGGAAATATCTTTTCGTCA
>CALAEB010000577.1 GCA_937890875.1 uncultured Anaerolineaceae bacterium
GAGGGATCCTGCCGATAACAGTGGTCATTCCTGTTCTGTATATGCGAATAGGACAGGGCGGCAGCCGGCTGAAATCCGCCAAGCGTACCGATAACAAGGCCGCTAATTATGACGATGACCGTTACTGGAAACTGGGACAATTTTATTACAATCGTGACGACCCCGCGATTTTTGTTGAGAAACGGTTTGGAATCGGATATACGAATAATTGGGCCCATCCGGTAAGTTGGCTGATGATGGGCGGGCTGTTAGTCCTGATCGTTGGCAGTCTGATCGCCACATTTGTTGCGTCAGGTTCTGCACATTGAAGTACAACATAAATTTACTTTTGCATGCCTACCCGATAAGCACAAAAAAGCAGTTTTCTGCCTGCACTGTTCACAAATTATTAAAAGCTGTAACCGCATTAACAAAAGCGCGGATATTTCTATCCGGAGTTTCAGATGGAAGCGCACATCCCGCGCCGATGACAATTCCCTGTCCATTGAAAACCTGAAGTACTCTTTCCGTCTCCGTCTTCACGAGTTCCGGTGTTCCCAAACAAAATACACCGGATGGATCAATCGGGCCGAATACAATACTCTTTCCTTCAAACGCATCGCGTGCAAGAACTAAATCGGTTTTGTAGTCAATTTCGACACCGGAGAAACCGATTTCGGCAACATCATTAATGATCTTATCCAGTCGTCCACATATATGACAAATCGTTTGAATCCCCAAATTCCGAAGTGATCTATTTAATTTCTCATGAAAAGGCTTAGCAAATTTTCGATATGCTCTTGGGCTGATAATATCCGGGCCACTCGTGCTGTCGCCGAAGCTGGTGATATCCGCGCCAGCTTGATTCATCAACTTATGGAATTCAAGATGAACATCAGTAGCCCGATCGATCAAAACCAGAATCTTTTCTTCTTTTTCGGGATCCAGCATATCAACAAAAAGTCTTTCCATACCGTAAGCCAGCGATGTCAGACTGAATCCCATCTGATCACAGTTTCCGCGGATAAACAGTTCACCTTTCACTTGACTTTTCAGGATATCAATGGCGTCAAGGACGATTTTTATCCGATCGCTTTGATAGACTTTTTGCGGATCCATTGCTTCAATTAACTCATCAACATCATCTGACAAATTATCGATAACCCGTGCCGGAAGATCGATCGGGTAATCAACTGGCACTCCAACCGCCGAAGCTAAAATGCAGGTATCCACATCAATCAGCACACCATCCAAATCATACTTTCGCGCCATATCGACATGCGCTTTGGCAATGTTCTTTGGACTTTCGCGATATTCTTCCATTGTCATTCCTGTTGCCGCTGCAGCCTGCATAAAATTATGCAGCATCATTGGAACGCGATCAGTTTCCACGCCGGAAAAAGCCGCGCTTATTCGTTCATATCCGTTCATATGCATCCGTATACCCTGTCAATAATAAGCTCTCATCCACTAATTTTGAGTAAAAATCGATTTTATTGAACTCAGTTCTCTTGAAAATTTGTTTCTGTCTTTCGCCCATTTTCAAAAAAAGCTGAAGCATCATATTCCATGAAACCTCAGCTTTTTCACACCCGAATAAGACGACGCAACGTTTCTTGCTGAATGGATTTCAGGAAAAACTATTTATTTCAGCGGCTCGAAATCCTTCATCAACTCGCCATAGGTATCAATGTTCTCTTTATCGACGATCACCAAAGTGGCCGGATTGATTTGATTCTCAGGTTTTAAACCTTCGGTAATATTCTGATACAGCCAATAAGCGGCCTGATAGCCATAATTGTAGAAAGACACAACCGAGGTCCCGCTGACAATCCCCTCACGAATCAGATCCAACGTTTCGGCTTCATCATCAACACCAAGCACGATAACTTTATCCTGAAGTTCTAATTCTTTGACGACGTTACCACAGGCGGG
>CALAEB010000578.1 GCA_937890875.1 uncultured Anaerolineaceae bacterium
GAACACCGCCCATTCGCTGTTTTTCAGCTCGACGTCGATGCCGAGGTTGGTTTCCCACATTGATTGAACCGCTTCAGCGCGCAGTTTATTGGCGTCGGAAGTGCTGTAACTGTAAGTTATTTTAATATCCGCGGGCGTGATCCCTTTTTCGGCCGCATATTCTTCGATCAGCGCTTTTGCCCGTTCGGGGTCAAAGAAAAGACCTAATTCTGGATAATCTTCCGGTTTTGGTGCGCCGGCAACCGCAGGATTGACAAAATATGGAGCTGTCTCACCGGCTTTCACCGCTGCTACCACGGCATCTTTGTCGATGGCGAGACTGAGCGCCAGCCGGACGCGCACGTCATCGGTTGGGGCAAGCCAAGGATTATAGTTGATCCATTCGGTTCCGATGGAAGTCGGCTTATAGATCAAATGGTCTGCAAAGGCCGGATCGGTTGTGATGCGATCATAGTCGCCGGAAGGAATCACGGCATAATCCATATTGCCGACTTCATACTCGGACAGCGCCATGACGTCGCCGATCAGGGCATAATGGACACCATCCAGCTTCGGCTGTGGCACCGCGTCAGTGCCGGGCCAGAAGGGATTGGTGATGAGTGAAAGCTCGGAGTCATGGACCCACTCTTTCAGTGTGAACGGCCCATAGCCTTCGTAGAAACCGGTCTCGGTCCAGCGCTCTGCCAGACCTTCATTGCAGGCGTCGCCGTCGATCAGCCAGGAGGGCATCGCGTGCATCATCCACATGCTGACGATACTGAGATTGAAAACACCGTCTTCAATGAAGGAGATTTCCAGCGTATAGTCATCAAGCGCTTTGACACCCACGGTCGAAAAGTCGGTTGTTTCGCCGGCGTTGTAAGCTGCTGCGCCGACAATGGACTGATTGATCAGAAATGCGTAGCCTGAAGCGGTGGCGGGACGCACTGTCCGCTCAACACCGTAGGCAAAATCATGCGCGTTGACATAACGGACGTTCCCGTCACAATCTTTTACTTCTTCGACGGCACCGGTATCCGGATTATATTTGACCCACGGAACGCCCTCCATCAGCGTAAAAGTGTAAACCAGCTTATCTTCCGAAGCGGTCCACTCGGTCGCCATGCCGGGTTCCAGTTCTCCGGTCTCTTCGCTTTGCCGCAGGAGGCCGACGGTCATTTCATCAGCCAGCTGGATGCCAACAAAGTCGGAGACGAGCGCCTGGTCGATGGACGGAATATCGCCGCTGTTGAAATTGGTGCGGTAGATATTCTCACCTTCAGCCGCTGCGGGAACGACGCTCAGCAGAATCGTGATCAGAATACTGATCAACAAACAAATACGATTGCTTTTCATTGAAAACTCCTTAATTAATTTAACTTTGGATACCAAAAGACGGTATTTGGTCTGCGAAAGATGCTTTAATTTGATTGGTTTTACTGCCGAAAAATTGATAAATAGATGTTAATCGAAAAATCAAATTTGCACAAGGAAATCCGCAAAAAGATTACTTTTTGGGACGATGTCCCGAAAATAAGGACATCGCTTGCCGAAATTTTCGCATACGCTGATATCTGTTCTCAATGACCGGCAAAAAAAATCTGGTTTATCACGGATTGTGTCGGAGGGTAATAAAAATAGCCGGCACGGCTTGACAAGGTTGTAGAAAACCTGTATATTGAGGACGAGTAATGACGGCTGGGCTTGGTAAGCGCAGTTTATAAAAGGTTCTATCTTTTTATGGCTGTGCATGGAGACAATACCTGCCGTTTTTTTGTTGCGTTATGATACCTGCGGGAATAAGAACAGATTCAGGAAAACCCGTGGTGTTTATATACCGTTGACGACAGAGATTGTTTCGTCAGCGGTATTTTTTTTATCCGGATTATCGGGATCAGCACGAATTACTTGTTCTTGGGAAGGCCTTGAAAAATGTCACAGGAAGACCGTTATCTTATGAAAAAGCTTGAAGAATTATGCAGTGAACTCCGCCTTGATGTTTATGGCATCGGAGGGATCAAACGATTCAGAGGTGCTCCGGAAGGACACAGGCCTGAACAACTGCTTCCGGGAGCGAGATCAGTCATATCCATCGCATTACCGGTTATTCCTTCAACTTATG
>CALAEB010000579.1 GCA_937890875.1 uncultured Anaerolineaceae bacterium
AACGATATTTTTTCTTCATAACGCATCTTTTGAATTTGAATATAGTTCTCGACGTTCATGATTTCCGTCTGAATTGGAACAATTGTGTCCCCATTACTTAATGCTGTTCGATAAAAACTGCTTAATGCATGAATGATCGTAAAAGCATCTTCTCTTTTATCCATTTGAATAAGTGAACAAACACTGTTCAAAGTATTGTACAGAAAGTGAGGATTTATTTGAGCCTGAAGTGCTGAAAATTCAAATTTTCTCTTATCCCGCTGTTCCTGATAAACCTGGATAACTAAATGTTGAATATGATCAGCCATGTTATTGAACACTTTTGATAAAGTTCCAATTTCGTCGTTTGATTTGATGGGAACACTGATCTGCAAATTTCCTTCACCGAATTTTTCCATAGTTTCAGTAAGGGTTGACAAAGATCCTGTAATTTTTTTTGCAATCCAGCGGCTGACAAAAATTGCGATTAGAATTGAGAAAAAGCCGATAATATATAAAATCTGAATGGCTGAATACCCTTTTTTGGTCAACTCGTTAATTGGAACAACAGCAAACATGATCCAATCCAGCGTTTCAATCAAAGCGGCAGTGACTAAATAACGTGTTCCTGCTGATTGATGGATACATCCGTTCGGATTGCATCTTTCCACCCATTCATTCGCAGGATATACAGAAAAAATATCGATAAGATCCTTGATATTCGATGAAATCCCGTTGACATCTGCCACATAGAATCCTCCCAATGTTCCATATTTGAGTTGTTCAAAATTGGTTTGCAAGATATTGTCATCAAATTCGACCATTGCATACCCCATGATTTTCCCAGTTCCGGAATCACGATAAGGTCGGAAGTAAGCAATCCCTGAAAGTGCTGGGAAGTTATCTGTTAACGCATATAAATCAACCCATTGGTTTTGCTCTCCTTCCGCTACGTATCGCAAAAACAGGTTCATATATACTTCTGATTGCGAACGAATATTATTTGAATTTATCATGGTGCTTTTGTCGACCGAAAAAACTGATAAGCTGCCGAAATGGCTGTTGCCTCGAATTGCATCGATATAATCCAAACTTTTTTCAGCATTTATCTTCAGTTGAAGTCGTTGAGAGTAGCTGGAATCTTTCGATTCCGAAAACCATTCTTGAATATTTCCATCTGTCAATATAAACTTTGTCAGCTGTTGTGCGTCGTCAAATAATGCCATACAATTTTTAGACACGATATCAAATTTTTGGATATATCCGTCAGACGCTATCTCTAATACAGCCTTCTCAAAAATAGTCCGAAAAAGGATGACAAAAAGCACCAGTAAAAAGAATGTCAAAACGATGTTCGCAATGGAAATCTTTTTTGCGATGGAAAAATCCCGATACCATTGTGAAACTTTTTTTTGTAGATTCACCAGCATACTTCCTTTATGTTCAGTCATTATCGGGCGTCCACTATATTAATAGTGCAAGTTATCTTCTGTAAATCAAATCTGAAAATCCTGAGGTTGAAAGTTGATTGCGAAACCTATGAACAAGTGAGAACCTATTTGCCCACATGGTCGTATTACAGTGACGGTTCAAATAAATTCTTCCGCCCTCCCACGCATCGCTGATTCCCTTCAGAACTGTAACGACCAGGCGCAAATAGGCTAATTCATTTGAAAATATATGTTCACAATTCTGGTTCGCCTGCGAATTTCACGATTTCCGAAATCTCCTGTCAATCCCTTGCGTTGTGATTTTTTAACTTTGTTGTCCGAGATTTTAGCATGAACCCGTGTTTATCAAAAGCGAAATTCAGTCTGTTTTTATTGGGAGAAATAATTATGCCGCCGCAGATGCTCGTCGACCTGATCTGCAGCATCATCCAATAATGCCTGCGCATTGCCGCCTTTAGCGATGTTTATATAAGCAGTAGAAAACAAACGGCTAAAAGCGGGATATGCAGGTGTAATGGGTCGGGTTACTGCCGAATTGTGAAGTTGAGAAAAAAGAATGTTTGTATTGTTTGAAACAAGGTTGAAATTATTAAAAGCTTCGTAAAGGATTTTGAGAACCGGAATGCCAGTATACTTGTTCAATTTCAATTGATTCTCGATTGAAAAAAAATAAGAAATAAACTCCCAACATTCATATGGATATTGCGTCTGCTTTGACATGCAGAGGCCCCATCCTCCGTGAGGAGAGGCGCTGCGGATATGCTTTGGAAGCGGTATTATTCCAATATTATCGGATTCATTATTATTGATAGTGTCAAAAAAAGCATTCGGCAGAGAAAAACTCATGGCAAAATCATTTGGAAATTGTTCATGGATATCAAGAATATGAGTGTATTCATATGGAGTAAATAGTTTGCCAAGCCATTCTAAAGCCTCGACGGTCTCTTTACTATTAAGATACCCGGTGGCTTGTGTGCAGGCATCATTAAAAAAGCTGCCGTTGTTTTGCGTTATGAATGGAAATGCCGAATATGTGACCCATTCACCTGATGTCATGGAAAGCCCTCTTCCTGAATCCATAAGCAGTGGATATCGAATACTGGTTTTCCGTTTTATAAATTGGCATATTGAAAGGAACTCTTCCCAACTCCAAGCCTGTTCAATACTTGAAGGTGGAACGATCCCTATTTTTTCGAAGAGCTTTTTATTATACAAGATGCATAATGTGGATTCATTATAGCCAAGATGGTAAAGTTTACCTTGGTAGGTTCCTTGCTTGAGAATATGGGGAATGAAGCGATTCTTAAATTCTTCGTTGACAAAATCGTCTAAAGGGCGAATGGAATTCATATATGCCCAATATGGAACATCGGGACCATCCAGAGATAAAATATCAGGTGCCATCCCGCCCGCAAAGGCTTTCAGGAGTGTATCCCGCAAAGGGACCAAGTCGTTATAGATAAAACTAATTTTTACCTCAAAGGAATGAGTTCCTTGATTAAAAGCGTCCTTTATCTCGTTCCAGAAAATTTCTTCCCGGCGTTCGGTGGGGCAAATGAAAACGTTTATTGCGGGTTTGCGTCTCTGCTCAGCAACAAAGGTCCCGCGCCCTTGCTGACGCGTAATGTACCCTTTATCTGAAAGTGATTTCAATGCTTGGGTAATGGTGCTTTTGCTAACTTTCAGGCTCTTCATAAGTTCATTATCAGAGGGTATGATTTCTCCGGGCCTATAAACACCATTCTCGATATCCCGGATGAAGTCTTCTTGAATTTTCAGATATTTCGGAATTTTCATTTCCATTTTTCTCATGTCGATTGTTACCCGTGTCCTTAAACTTATCAAATTCAATGTTGACAGCGTTTTTTTTTGGTGATATTATCATTATAATACAAGTTGTTCGAATAAGCAAACGAGTTGAATGTCTGACAGCATTGTAGAATAAGCGGGAAAATATTTTTTTATTTTAACTTATTCGATTAACCGAATAAGTAAAGGAGCAAAACTTTGAGTAAGATTTTTTCTTCCTCTGAATTATTGGATTACAAACAACCTGTATACACTTCAGACGCAAAAGAATTAGCGTTTCTTTTGGGCGGAATCGGAACGGGGAATATTTCTGTCGGTTCGAGAGGCGAACTCAAGGATTGGGAAATATTCAACTGGCCTGGGAAGAAGACAAAGTTTCCCTTTTCATTTTTTGCAATACGAGTGAATAACAGCGAAATGAAAGCTCCTGTTTCCAAGATATTGGAATCACGTCTTCATCCGCCATTTACGAGTTCGCATGGTTATCTTCAACATGAATTAGTTAATCTTCCTCGTCTTGAAGATTCATTGATTGTCTGTGAATTCCCTTTTGCCAACGTTCGTTTTGAAGATAGTGAAATTCCGCTTAAGATTGAAATGGAAGCATTTACACCGTTTATTCCGTTAAATAGTGATGATTCTGGAATTCCTGCTGCAATTATTCGATATAAGGTGAAGAATATCGCCAATGTTCAAACCGAGGTTTCAATTGCGGGCACAATGCCCAATGCTTCCGGCTTTGAAGGTTATGACGTAATTGAAAATTTGATTCTTGCAGATACGGTGAAAAACGAATATCGTGAAGATGGCCAGGTGAAAGGTCTGTATTACCATCCAGAGTCACTAAGCAAGGCTCATGTTCGATATGGGAACATGGCATTAATGACAACAGCACAAAACGTTTCCAGAAAGACAGAATGGTTTGCTGGTGAATGGGTTGATGGCGTGCAGGACTTTTGGGATGATTTTACTTCGGATGGAAAATTGGAACCGGAATCTTTTTCGGATACTGTAGGCTGCGAATTCGCACAATTCCATAATTTTAGTTTCTTAATTCGCAAAGAAAAAATCGGTTCTTTATCAATTTCTGAAACATTGGAACCCAACGAAGAAAAAACTTTTGAATTTATTATTTCCTGGTATTTCCCTAACAGAGTCAAAGCATGGATCGAATTCGATGAGGACCTTGAAAAATTTAAAAAGGGAGAATATGGAACAATTCGGAGTTATTATGCAACAAAGTTCTCCGACGCGTGGAATGTTGGGATATATCTTCTGGCAAATTTATCAAGACTGGAAAAGGATAGCCGTTCTTTTCAGCGAGCGATGTTTAGAGAAACTAAGCTTCCGGGCTATGTAATTGACGCTGTCACATCCAATATTACAACTATCCGAAGCCATTCTTGTTTTCGGCTTGAAGACGGTACATTTTGCGGCTTTGAAGGGATACGTGACTACATTGGGTGTGGATATGGCAGTGTGCCGCACGTGTGGAATTATGCTCAAACCGTTGCTTTTTTATTCCCTGATCTTGAGAAATCCATGCGTAGGGTTGAGTTTCTGAAGGAAACAGATAAAGACGGCTGTATGTCTACCAGGATGTTTTCTGTTTTTGATCAAGAAAGATATGCCATGGTTCCCGCATGTGATGGCCAACTTGGCAGTGTGGTCCGTGTTTATCGGGAATATCGCAATACTGGCGATATTGACTTTATCAAGGAATTATGGCCGAGTGTGAACCGCGCGATGGATTATGCATTCCGAATTTGGGATAAAGACAATGATTGTGTATTGGATGGTCAGCAGAATACAACCTATGATATTGAATTCTATGGCCCGAATCCGATGACGCAGATTATATTCCTTGCTGCTTTAGCAGCATGTTTGCGAATGGCTGAAGCTCTTGGAGATAAGGATCGATATAACAAATATTCTCGCGCATTTGTAAAAGCCCAAAAACTGACGGATGAAATGCTTTTCGATGGCGAGTATTATAAACAATTAGAAGAAAACATTGATAAATATCGCTATCAGTATGGGGCGGGATGTCTTTCAGACCAACTATTGGGCCAATTTCTGGCTTACGCTGCCGGTCTTCCATGCCTGTTGCCAGAAGAGCATGTAAAATCATCTATAAAGGCAGTTTTTACGCATAATTTCCAAACAGACTTTTTTCATACAAATAGTGTGCATCGCGCATATGCTATCAATAATGAGCAAGGCCTTGTAATTGCCACGTGGCCTAAAGGTGGACGCCCTCGTTTCCCGCTTTCTTATGCAGGAGAAGTATGGACTGGCGTTGAATATGAAGTCGCAGCAATATTAATTCACGAAGGGTTCATCAATGAAGGATTGACAATGGTTAAGGCTATTCGCAATCGATATGATGGATACAAAAGGAACCCGTTCAGTGAAGTTGAATCAGGTCATCATTATACGCGTGCCATGGCGAGCTGGGGTGTTTTTAATGCTCTTATCGGAATTGATTGTGATATGCCGGCAAAGAAGATATCTTTTTCTCCGCGGCTGAATAAAGAAGACTTTTCCAGTTTCTTTATTTGTGGAAGTGCTTGGGGCATTTATCGTCAAAAAATTGGACCACAAGGAGATGTCCAATTCGGAACAGAAGTGTTATATGGTTCGCTTGACAGCATAACAGTCAAAAGTGAATCATAGTTACCCTAACTTTTTGGAGGTATTGAGATGAAAGGTAAATCGTTAAGTTTTTTGGTTATTACTGTGTTATTACTTTGTGTAAGTATTAGCACAACGGCTGTTTTTGCAGATTCAGCAAGTGAACCTGTAACTATTAAAATCGCTGAGCATGTTGCGGATGTGGCCAAGCAGTCTCCGCATGTTACGCTTATTGTGGATGCGTTCATGAAAGCAAATCCAGATATCAAAATTGAGATCAGCGGACGTGAAGTCACCGAGCATACCACTCAAATGACACTCCTTGCAGGGGAGGACAACCTTCCTGACATCATTTGGTTGGAGCAGGCTGTTGCAAAAGAGTTCGCTGAAAACGGTTTTCTCTATAATCTGACAGATGCTATGGATGAATATGGAATTAACGAAAATCTTCTTCCCGGCTTAGTCCATACATTAACAGTCGATGGTTCAGATTATGGTATACCTAGTGAAATTATGATGGTGGGTTTCTTCTATAACAAGGCCATTTTTGCGGACTATGGCATTGAAGAACCAGTGACTTATGAGGAATTCATGGATGTGATCAAAACGCTGGCAGAGAATAATATTACTCCGATTGCGATTGGCTCACAGTCGAACTTCAGCCAATGGGCTTTTGAAGCTATGCTTGCCAGGTATGGTTTCTTTGAGAAACTTGACGGCCTGAATTCGGGAGACATTTCATGGGTTAATGATGATTTCATTAATTATTTTACTCGTGTGAACGAAATGAGAGAAGCCAATGCATTTTCAGCTGACGTTGCAACATTAGACTATTTTCAGACGAAACAGGTTTTTCTCGCTGGAAATGCCGCGATGTTCAATACTGGAGCCTGGGATATTGCCGAATTTGAAAGCAGCGATATTTCAAAAGAAATCGGATTCTTTTGGGGGCCTACTTTCTCTGATGGTGTAGGAAATCAGGAAAAAGCAAGGCATCGGGTGGCGTATACACCGTTTCATCTAAAGCAGCGGAAGATCCTGAAAAAATTGATGCGATCATGAAATTCTTTGCTTTCTATTATGGTGAGGAAGGAACCAAAATTATTGCTGAAGAAACACATGGCCTTCCTTGTTCAAAATATGACGGTGAAATCAATGCGGAGGAAAATCCAGTTCTTGCAGTTATGATTGAAAAACTTAATGATGACTGGGAAAGCTGTTCAGAACCGTTTAATTCATTGTCAACAAACGTTGCCTACGGATACTTTGATGCAAACTTTGGCGTTATCAATGGTGTTTACACTCCCGAAGAAGCGGCACAGTACGTCGAAGACTTGCATGCGTTGGAACGCTGATTCAGTTTCTTTAGCGGCTGGCCTTTCGTATTAGGCCAGCTGCCTCTTTTCTTAGGAGGTAAAATAATGAACTTATTGAGCACAAAAAGAGCAAAATTTATCTGTTTGTCGCCAACATTGGTGCTCTATCTTGTTTTCATGGTTTTACCAATACTCATTGCTATATATTACAGCTTTACAAATTATTCAGGCCTTGGAAAAGCGGAATTTATTGGATTTCAGAATTATTCACGAATGTTCTCCGATAAGTTGTTTTTAGTCTCACTGAAAAATACAATAATAATTCTCTTCTGCAGCGTTTTTGGATTGCTCATTCTGTCATTTTTAGTCGCACTAATGCTAAACAAGGTTTTTATCGGGAATGTTTTGTCAAAAGCTGTCATATTCTCTCCTTATGTAATTGCTCCCATTATTATTGGTGTGATTTGGGGATACATCCTAAACCCTGGTTATGGCCTCTTGAATTCATTTTTTCGTGGAATTGGTCTTGAGTCGCTTGCAATAGAGTGGATCGGAGGTAAGACTTATACGCCTTTTGCAGTCGCAATTGTCTTTGCCTGGCAATTACTGGGATTTCATTCAACGATCTTCCTGTCCGGATTAAAAGCGATCCCTGCGGATATTTATCAGGCCGCTGCTATAGACGGCGCAAGTGGATTGCAAAAGACACTTTTTATCACGATTCCGATGCTGAAGGAAGTAATAATAATCAATGTTGTTCTAATTATTACCGGCGTATTTAAAATTTATGAACTGATCTACCAATTAACCGGAGGCGGGCCAAGCCACCTGTCAGAAGTCCTCGTTTCTTACATGTATTTTACAGTTTTCACATCACGTCGATATGGCTATGGAATGTCTATCGCTGTTGTGGTTTTGATATGTTCAGTTATAGCCTCATTTGCTTATATCCGGATTTCAAGTAAAAAGGGAAATCAATAAAATGTGCGAGAAAATGAAACAGAAGATAGGCCGAACATTTTTTTATATTGTGGTTATTACTGTAACTTTCCTGGCCCTGGTTCCCTTTTTGTGGTCAATTCTTCTATCGTTTAAAACAAACAGTGAGATTGTTAACAGCCCGATGTCTTTTCCTTCAGTTTTGTCCTTAGACAACTATAAACGAGCTTTGGAAACGCTGAATCTCTCGAAAATGTATGTCAATACATTAATCCTTGTGATAACTTCCACTTTTTTCAGTGTAGTTTTCACGTTTATGAGTTCATATGCAATAACAAGAATGACTTATCGGAGGAAGCGTTTCCCCAATGCTTTATATCTCTTTCTGTTGTTAGGTTTGGCAGTTCCGGTATACATTCTGTTGTTTCCAATTTATAGAATTGATTCGAAACTTGGAATTCTCGGTTCCTATACCGGTTTGATTCTCCCGTATATCGCGGTAAACATTTCATTCAACACATTGTTATTTGTTGGTTTTTTACGAAATTTTCCGGCAGAATTAGAAGAAGCAGCGATTATTGATGGCTGTAATCTTTTCCAAGTTTGTACAAAGATTGTAATGCCGGTTATGAAGCCCACCTTTATTACCGTCATTTTGTTTAATGCGATTTATATTTTCAATGAATACCCTTTTGCTTCAACATTCATCACCGATACGAGTCGAAGTACGCTTTCAATGATGGCCAATATGTTTAAAGGGCAATATTCTATGGATTATGCCGGGATTATTGCGGCTAGCATTATGATAATTATTCCGGAATTGATTTTTTATTCCTTTTTCCAGAGATATATTATCAGCGGTATGACTGAAGGCGCAATAAAAGGATAGTGTGTTCTGAGGAAAAAATCCTTGCTAACCATCTCAGGGAAATCAGATATGAGTAATCAAAAAATGAAAATTCTTCGGCCAACCTATCATTTTACAGCCCCGAAAGGCTGGATCAATGATCCCAATGGTCTGATACAGTACAAAGGGAAGTACCATTTATTTTATCAGCATAATCCTGACAGCTGTGATTGGTCGTCTATGCATTGGGGACATGCTGTGAGCAGCGATTTAATTCTTTGGGAACATCTCCCGATCGCTCTTCATCCGGATATGCCTTATGATTCGGATAAAAACGGAGGTTGTTTTTCAGGATCTTCAATCGGATTGGACGATGGTACGTTAGGGATAGTATACACAGGTTCTGTTATACAAAATGGAAAGGTTATTCAAACGCAGAATCTTGCCTTCAGCGAAGATGGAATCACGTTCTATAAATATCCAAACAATCCAATCATTGATGCATTTTCCGAGAAAGAGGATCAATCCGACTTTCGGGATCCAAAAGTATTTGCGTATGACGGAAAATGGTATCTTGTTGCAGGCGTTTCAAAAGGCGGTACCGGACACGGCGAGGGACGTGTGTTGCTTTATTCTTCAAACGATTTGAAAAAATGGGACTACTGTGGCGTTTTGTTTTCCTGTGAAGACAGATGGGGAACAATGTGCGAGTGTCCTGATTTTTTTCAACTGGGAGACTATTGGGTTTTGACATTCTCCCCTATGTACTCACAAAAAATGGAAAAGAGTCTTTACGTTGCAGGAACAATGGATTTTTCTAATTACCAGTTTTCTGCTAAGAAAATTGGTGTTGTGGATTATGGCTTTGATTTTTATGGTTCACAATCATTTCTCGCAGACGATGGGAGAAGAATAATTATAGGATGGCAAAATGGCTGGGAATGGATGCCGTGGTTTAATGGATTTGGCCCTACTGAAAGTGAGGGTTGGCGGGGATCCATGAGCTTTCCCAGAATGCTTGAACTTGATGAAAATTTAATTCTTCGCCAAAGCCCGATAAATGAATTGGATAACATACTTGAAAATGACACAGAATTCTCAGATCTTTCTGTGACCTCATCCCCAATGGAATTTTTCCCGCGAAATCCTCAATCTTTTGTTGTCAGGATAAACTGCTTGGTGAAAGACATCAGTTCGAGATTTATTGAAATTGGGATCAGATCCGGTAATAACCGTGCGGCAATTGTCCAGTGCGATTTTTATTCCGGAGTTTTATCATTTGACCGTTCAAATGCTGACAATTATTCAACTGGCCGATTATCTTGCCCGCTGGAAGCTAATAACGGTGTTTATAATCTTCAGATGTTAGTTGACAGCAATAGTGTTGAAATTTTTTCAGATGATGGCCGCCATTGTATTTCTGCGACGATCTATCCGGAAATTACGCAAAATGGTTTTTGGATTAAGACACCGTATAAAGATTGCCACATAAAAAGTTTTGGAATTTTTTCAGTAAATTCAAGAAACAGGTAATGTTTTTTTATAAGCACGCTTCATAAGTACGCTTCTCATCTGGGAAAAAAATAAACGTTCCCCATCTTTGCGATTGCGGCAAGGATCAATACCTGTAGCTTCGAAAACAAAATACTGCTCTTTTGGAGTGGCAATACCTACAATGCTGCGGCTCCTGACAGCGTGCTAACGTTGAATATTTCAGGAATATCTGGTTTAGAACCATAGACAATGATAAATTATCTCTCTGCTTCGTTTTGATTTATGAACAAGAGTAGAATAAAAGCAGATAGGTAATTTACTATGAACATACTCGTCTTCAACTGCGGCAGTTCCTCCCAGGGATTTAAAGTTTACCGGACCGGACCGGGACAGCCGGAAAGTGTGCTGATTTCCGGAAAAGCAAAAAACGTGGCGATCCGCACCCGCGCGGAGGCCTATATCCGCTGGGAAATCAACGGAAGCACGGTAGAAAAGGAATGTCCGCTCGGCTCCCATCGAACGGCTGCGGAGCGCATCCTTGAGATCCTGCGGGCACAGAACATCCGGCCGGACGCCATCGGCCATCGCTTTGTGCACGGCGGCCGGCTGCTGCAAAAAAATGTGCGGATCAACGCGGAAACGCGCGAATTGCTGCGGCAGGCGCTTCCGCTGGCGCCGATCCATAATCCCAATTCCTTCAGCGTGATTGAAGTCTGCGAGGAACACCTGCCGGGTGTCCCGCAGTTCGCGGTGTTCGACACGGTATTTCATGCCGGCATGCCGGAGGCCTCCGGAACGTATGCACTGCCGGCTGATCTGGCGGAACAATTCGGTTTCCGGAAATACGGGTTTCATGGGCTGTCCTGCCAATACGTTTCCGGCGAAGTGGCCCGGCTGATGGGAAAACCGCTGCCGGAGCTGAAGCTGATCATTTGTCATCTCGGTTCCGGCGGTTCGAGCGTCACGGCGGTCCAAGCCGGGAAAACGCTGGATACCTCCATGGGATATTCCCCGCTGGCCGGGCTGGTCATGTCCACCCGCTGCGGAGATCTGGACCCAGAGATCATACTGGAACTCACGCGCGCCGGATATCCGTCCGAACGCATCAGCGAAATTCTGAACCGGGAGTCCGGGCTGTTGGGTCTTTCCGGTTTTTCTTCCAGTCTGACGGAGATTATTGAAGCCTCCGAAGAAGGGAATCCATCCTGCCGGGCGGCTTATGACGTGTATGTCCACCGGCTGAAAAAGTACCTCGGCGCTTTTTATTGGCTGCTGAACGGAGCGGATGCCATCCTTTTTACCGACGATGTGGGGGAAACATGCTGGAAAATGCGGGAACGGGTCTTTGCGGGAGCGGAATTTTTGGGGATCCGTCTGGATACGGAGCGGAACCGGGCTGCCGATGGGAAGTGTCCGCAGCTCATCAGCCGGGAGGATTCCAGTGTTCAACTTTGGGTCGTTCCGACGGATGAAGAACGGGTGATCCTGCGTGCGGTTGAAACGCTGCTCGGGAACCCGGATCCGGAACAGTGACTCGGAATTTGAAAATGAGCCGCAGAATATTCGGCTCATTGGGACCGCTGCTGTTTTCTGCGGCAATTCGCAGCTGAGAGTCCCTTTTGAATAAAAAAACAACTGCAAAGGGCTTTTTTCAATATTTGGATATTGTGTTTCTTGACGTTTATTGAACAAATGGTCTATAATATGCTTAAAGTGTCAAAAGTGAAATTGTCGAAGCGGGAACTGTTGTTCTATTTTTTTGTTGGGAAAAGACCAACAAAAAAATAGAACAACAAATAGCTTCTTTTGGAAAATTTTACCTTTTTGACACCTGAATCATAATTGAACAGCGAAACCAAGATTATTCATTGGAGGAAGAATGGCCAAAAAGGCTGTCGATCAAATCATTCCTGCTGGAGGCGAAATCGATCCGGACGCAAGGAAAACCATGCTGGATAAAGCGCTGACTGACATCTCGAAACGTTATGGCGAAGGGTCCATTATGCGCCTGGGTGAAGCGAAGCATATGCAGGTCGAGGTCATTCCGACCGGTTCGTTATCGCTGGATCTCGCCCTCGGTGTCGGCGGTATTCCCAAGGCGCGGATCACGGAGGTTTACGGCCCGGAATCTTCCGGAAAGACGACACTCTGTCTGCATATGGTTGCGGAAGCGCAGAAGATGGGCGGAACAGCCGCTTTCATTGATATGGAGCACGCGCTGGATCCGGTTTATGCCGCGAAATTGGGCGTGAATATCAATAATCTGTATGTGTCACAGCCGGACACCGGTGAACAGGCGCTGGAGATCTGCGAAACGCTGGTTCGCTCCGGCGCGGTCGATATTGTGGTGGTTGACTCGGTCGCGGCTTTGGTTCCCCGCTCGGAAATTGAAGGGGATATGGGGGATTCCTCCATGGGTATGCAGGCACGGCTGATGTCCCAGGCGCTGCGCAAACTTTCCGGCGCGATCAGCCAGACGAAAACGGCGGTTGTCTTCACCAATCAGCTGCGGCAAAAGATCGGGGTCCTGTTCGGCAACCCGGAGACAACGCCGGGAGGTCTGGCGATGAAATTTTACGCTTCCGTCCGGCTGGATGTCCGCCGGATCAATTCCATCAAGGCGGGCGCGGAGATCACCGGCGGTCGCGTGCGCGTGCGCGTGGTCAAGAACAAAGTGGCCCCGCCGTTCGCGACGGCAGAATTCGATCTGATGTATAACGAGGGAATTTCGAAAGTCGGCGATATTCTGGATTTGGCAACCCAGCTGGATATTGTGACCAAGCGCGGCGCGTTTTATTCTTATAATGATATGCGGCTGGGGCAGGGAAGGGAAAACGCGAAGGAATTCCTGCGTGGGAATCCCGAATTGGCCACTGAGATCGAGAGCGCAGTGCGGAATTTGGCGAAAGTTGGCGAAGTCCCGCTGATGACGTTTTCCGGGGATTCGGATGATGATGCAGAGGAATAAACGCGCGCTGTGATTGGTTCCTGAAAGTGTGGCGATAAGATCAGTATGGAAAGAAGACGCTGCGATTCTGTCATTTTTGAGTTGTCCGCAAAACGACAGAATCGCAGCGTCTTCTTAATTTTGTTCGAAAGCGGTTCGCATAACTCGCATTTGCCGATAATCCTGTTTTTTTATCAAAGATGCTTCTGTTTTCTTTGATGACCGGCTTTTCCGAGTTGCCTTCCGGTCGGGAAAGCCGATCGGATCCCGGCGGGATCTTTTATTGGTCAAAAACTGGCATGAAACTTGCTCATATACTGTTGAAAGGGCTGTTGGATGAGACGACGAATTTTTCTTTTCTTCTTTGCGATTCTGGTTGTCCTGATCGGGACATCCTGTATGCGGTCGCAAAGCAAAGGCGTCACCTCGCAGGCATTTGTTCCGCCGACACTGGTCGCGACGGTCGTTAAAACCCCGACAACCGATCCTTTTCGGCCTACGGAAGACTTGCGGGAGCCTTGTGAGGACCAGCTTACGTTTGTCGATGATATCACCGTTCCGGACGGGACGGTTTTTGCTCCCGGAGAAGCGGTCGTTAAAAAATGGCAGGTGAAAAATTCCGGCACCTGTGAATGGATTTCAAAATATACCGTGCGCTTGTTAAGCGGTAACAGCATGGGCGCGGAAACGAAGCAGAAACTGCAGCCGGTCGAACCGGGGGAAACCGGGGAAATTACCATCACGTTCACAGCACCGGATACACCCGGCAGTTATTACAGCCAGTGGCAAGCCTATAATGCCCAGGGTAAATCTTTCGGGCAGGATTTCTTTTTGGACATTGTGGTCGCGGAAAAAGAGACCGGTCAGTGATCCCGAAGCGGCATGGCGTTTTGAAACAAGAACCGTGCTGATTTTGGGGTGACAAGCTCAAAATTCGGCAATTCGGAGTTTGCACCGGTGGAATGCTTTTTTGTTATCGACTGCTCCGGCACAGCTGGAACAGTCGATAACAAAAAAGCTTGTTTACCAGTTTTATTCGAAACAGATAAACAACTTTCGAATTGCCGCTCAAAATTCGAACATGGGTATAGAGGCAAGGTATCTTTGACATGAAAAAAAACGGCTTTTTGTGCTTTCTGTTTTTATTTTTTTTAACATCCCCGGTTTCGGCAGCGCAGCGCCTTGCCGAAACTGTTACCCGGTACGCCGTCAATGGGAATGCCGCGGTTCAGACGGCCCGCCAGACAGGGAATTGGTGGAATCAAAATTTGGACCAATATTGGAAAGCGGACCGGGATAACCCGGACCCGGCCAAGCAGAACTGGAACTCCGGGATCGGCCAGAGTGATTTTGGCGGGCTCCCGGAAGTCACACCGGATTTTAATTGGTATGATGAGTCGTTGGGTGAAGATTACTCCGGCTGGTATTGGTACCCTGAAAACAGTGATGAAAATCTGAATACTGAAAAATTTAACTATTCCGGTGACGCTTTCGGCAGCGAATATGATTCTGAAGAAACCGGGCTGATTCCGGCTGCAGCTTCCATCTCCGGCTTCGTCGGATACCCCCAGACTTATAACCTGGATTGTGAAACCCGTTCGGCAGTGGACCTGGCTGCCTATTTCGGCGTGACGATTGACCCCATGGAATTTTTAACCAATTTGCCGAAGTCGGACGATCCGAACGAAGGTTTTGTGGGAAATTATTGGGATCCGCGCGGAAAACTGCCTCCGGCGTCTTATGGCGTATATCAGGAACCGGTCGCGGCCCTGCTGCGGGCGTATGGGCTGCCGGCGCTTGGATATAAAAACTTTACCTGGGAACAGCTTCGGATGGAAATTGCGTCCGGCAGGCCGGTGATGGCCTGGGTGGCGGGCAATACGGAGGCTGGGACACCTGTTTCCTATACGCCTTCAAACGGAGTCCCGACGTTGGTTGTCCCCTTTCAGCATACTGTCGTGGTGACCGGATACGATGAAACCAACGTGACGATCCAGGACGGCGGCGAGCTCTATACCCGGCCGGTGAACACTTTCCTGCTTTCCTGGCAGGTGCTTGAAAACCGTGCGATCGTGGTGAATTATTAATCTTCGGCGGCGGTAATTCGAAATTCGGTTGGGTGTCAAAATGGTTTTATTATTTTTGCGCTGTGCGCAAAAATAATAAAACCACGCTTCTTCCTCAAAAAAACACAGAGTTCGACTTTTGACGCCCGAATCAGATTCGGGCTGGGTACCGAAAGTGGAATTTGCCGGAAGAAAAGCTGCAAACTTCCTGCTTTATTCGGACGAAGTGTCGATATTTTGGATTCCTGCTCCGGCGGTTTCCGGGATGAAAAGGTCCTGACCGGGACGAAGCTCGGCATTCGGTACAATGAAGAAGAACGTCCGCACTAAGTAACCGTCCTCGTTCTCAGAATAATTCAGGCTCCAAATTCCGTCGAACGCCTCCCAATTCCAGGTGATCGGCCATTCGTACCACGGATCATTGAGCGTAACGCTGTCCGTCTCCGGGTCGTATTCCGTGAGCACAGCCAGATGATTGGCTTTGGACGGAATCCATTCGGTCTTTACCAGCACCGGCAGCGGACCGTAACGCTCCAGTGCGTCGATCAGATCCTGTTTCCCGCTGTTACGCCGGATCCCCAGATAATAATCCAGGCTGTTTAATTCGTCTTCCACATTCGTGATGGAAAGTCCGCTCCCGGCATGAAAAGTCCCCTGGCTGGTGTTGATGTCGATGATCCGCTGTGCGCTCATCGTTGAATAAGTTTCGTTATAGTCATGCCAGAAATCGAGCACCACCTGAATGGATGCGGCGGTGCAGCCCAGTTCGGTTTCAGCTCCTTTGTATTTCAGCCCGGCCTGAGAGAGGAACGGCAGATCGTATGAATAAGATCCATGGAAATAATCGGTTGACAGCGTCGCGGTCGGTGTGCGGGGAATTAAAGATGGGGTTGCTGTGAGCGTGATTGTCGGAGAAATGGTTGGCGATGCCGTTTGTGTCGCCGTTCCGGTGCCGGTTGGGGTGGCCGCCGTCTGCTCGATGAGCGCGATTTGCGTCCGAATGCGGTCTTCCGTGGTTATCGGCGGATCGGGCAAGGTTTGGCCCGCTTCTTTGGGTACAGCCGAACAGGATGTGAGCAGCAGGCCTGCCAGACAGAAGAAAGTAAAACAGACGATCCTTTTCATTCGAAAGGAATATCCATGTTTGATCCGGGTGTCAAAAGGTATGAATACTTTCATAAAAGGGATAAATCCGTTGTTCTATCTTTTACGTTTTTCACAAAAAATAGAACAACAGCTCCCTCTTTTTTATTGATATGGCTTTTGACATCCAGATCACGCTTCGAATTGCTGTATATTTGGTTTCTCATGATTAAACCCAATTATAATTTCATACAGTCGTTGCTGATTCTGCTCCGTAATTCGCAATACGGATCTTTTTCAAAATTTGAATCGCCGGATTCTGTTCCGCAGGACTCAGGAATGCTTTACGGAAGATGAAAGAACAGCAGACCACCCTTTTCATATGATGCGTTGCAGGACAAACGAAAAGAAAAAATTGCAAAAATTCTTTGATTGATGAAATAAATGCGCCCGGAGGACGGTCTTCTGTTTTTTGGAACGTGGCGGTAATATTCTTTTGCCGGTCCGGGCAGACGGATAAAAAGATTTCTTGATTACAGGCGGAGAAACATTTTGACTGATTGGATCATGGAGAAGGTGCGGTTTACTGCGCTGGCGAACGGCGGGGCGGCGCTCGGGCGTTTATCCGACGGGAGAGTCGTTTTTGCGGCGGGAATTTTGCCCGGGGAGCTGACGCTTGTGCGATATGAAAAAGGAGGCTCCCGGTATGTGACTGCGGAAATGGTGGATGT
>CALAEB010000580.1 GCA_937890875.1 uncultured Anaerolineaceae bacterium
TGCGCATCCCGATTCTGCGGGAAGCGCAGGCCAGAAGAATCCCGGTCCTGAACGATACCCAGCTTTTCCTGGAAGCGGTAAAAGCGCCGGTCATCGGCATCACCGGATCTTCCGGCAAGACCACGACCACAACGCTGACCGGAAGAATCGCGAAAAACGCCTGCGATACGAGAAGGAACGTCTGGACCGGCGGAAATATCGGAAATCCGTTACTGACAATCGCCGGAAAGGTCCGCCCGGAAGATGTCGTTATTCTTGAACTTTCCAGCTTTCAGCTGGAACTGACGACGGTCAGCCCGCAAATTGCCGCGGTGCTGAATATCACGCCGAATCATCTGGACCGGCATGGAACGATGGAGGCATATACCGCCGCAAAAAAGCGCATCCTGCAATTCCAGGACAGTGCCGCGACCGCAATCCTGAACCGGGATGACGCGGGATCCTGGGCGCTGCGGCAGGAAGTCCACGGAAAGCTGATCAGCTTTGGTTTTGAAAAGCCAGCCGATCTTTCCGATCGGCAGGAAACAGCACTGATTTACCTGGAAGACGGCGTCATCCGCCGGTTTGCCGGACATCAGACCGAAGATCTCCTGCGTGCGGAGACGATCCGCCTGCGCGGAAATCATAACCTCAGCAATGTGATGGCCGCTTGCGCAATTGCGACCGCCGCGGGTTTCCCGCCGGAAGCGATGCAAAAAGGGGTTGAAAATTTCACCGGTGTCAGCCACCGGCTGGAATGGGTGCGGACGTATAAAGGAGCCGACTGGTACAACGACTCGATCGCCACTTCGCCGGAGCGGACGCTGGCCGCGATTCACAGTTTCAGCGAACCGCTGGTGCTGCTGTTAGGCGGAAGGGACAAGCATCTGCCCTGGGAACAGCTCGCGGCGGCAGCCCGGGAACGGGCGCACGCGATTGTACTTTTCGGAGAAGCGGCTCCTTTGATCGAAACGGCATTTCGCAAAGAGATCGAGCCGGGAGCTCCGCTCGTGATAAAAAGATGTGAGAAATTGGAGGAAGCGGTCCACGCTGCCGCAGCGCTCACCAGTCCCGGAGACGTTGTGCTGCTTTCACCGGGCGGAACCAGTTATGACGCTTTTAAGGACTTTGAAGAACGGGGAAAGGCATTTACTGAATGGGTACTTCGACTGAAGTAAATTTGCTGAAAAGCAAACAGATCCGCATTTCGACAAAATTGCTGATCGATGTTCCGTTGCTGCTGACGGTGATCATCCTGTTGGTCGTCGGTCTGTTAATGCTGTATTCAGCCAGCTGGAACTATTCACTTCAGATACAAGGGACAAGCACCTATATTCTGCTCCGCCAGGTCATATGGGTTGCCATCGGTTCGGTCATCGCGGCGGTTCTCTCAGTTATCGATTACCATATTTTCCGCCAGCTGGCCACACTGATCATCGGAGGGACCTGTGCACTGCTGCTGATCGTCCTGTTCATTCCTTCCGCAATCCAGGGAGCCACGCGAAGCGTGGTAAACGGATCCGTCCAGCCCTCGGAGCTGGCTAAAATCGCGCTCGTCATTTATCTGGCTTATTGGCTGAGTGAAAAGCAGGAAAATCTTTCGACGCTTCGCTGGGGTTTTGTCCCCGTCGTCATCATCATCGGAATCATCGCCGGATTGATTTTATTGCAGCCGGACGTCAGCGCGACCATCACCGTTATTTTCCTCGGGGTGATCATGTTTTTTGTCGCCGGCGGAAATACCAAGCATATCGGAGTGCTGGTCCTGCTGGCCGCCTTTATGATCTTCTGCGGATATTTTCTGTTCGAAAAAGTGAGCACCCGGATCAATGACTTTGTTCTCGGTCTTTCGAATCCCGGCCAGGCTTCTTACCATATTCAGCGATCGATCGAAGCCATCCTGCGCGGCGGCTGGGCCGGAACCGGAATCGGCAAAGGGGTTGTCAAGCTCACCGGCCTTCCCGTGGCCTGGACCGACAGTATTTATGCTGTCATCCTTGAAGAAACAGGACTGTTTGGCGGATGCCTGGTCATTCTCTTATATCTGGTTCTTTTATGGCGGGGTTTCACCATCTCGAAAAATGCGCCGGATACGTTTGGGAAGCTGTTAGCCGCCGGCATCACACTTTGGATATCGACTGAAGCGGTCATCAATATCGGCGTGATGTTAAACATCATACCGTTTGCAGGCAACGCACTGCCGTTCATCAGTTTCGGCGGATCCAGCATGATCTGCACCATGACAGGGATCGGTATTTTATTGAATATCTCCCATGTCTCCGCAGTAGAACTTCTGAAAAAAGAAAGGACAACACCGGATGCGATTATTAATTTGCGCAGGTGGGACTGGGGGTGGCGTATATCCAGCCTTGGCCGTCATTCAAGAAAGAAATAAAAATCCGGAAGATTCCATCCTGTGGGTCGGTGCTGAGGGCGGAATGGAGGAGACGCTTGTGAAACAAGCCGGACTGGAATTTACCGCAATTCCGGCGGCGGGGATTCACGGCGTAAGCCTTAAATCCCTGCCCGGCAATATCCTGAAGCTTTGCGCCGGTTTTTTCGCGTCCCGGAGAATCCTGCGGCAGTTCAGACCGGATGTCCTTTTCTTTACCGGGGGTTACACCGCCGTGCCAATGGCGCTGGCCGCCATTCGATATCCGCAGCTGCTTTTTGTTCCGGATATCGAACCCGGACTGGCATTAAAGGCGCTCACGAAATTCGCTGACGCGATCGCAGTCGTATGTGACGAAAGCAGGAAATATTTTCCAAAGAAAAAACGGGTGGTCATCAGCGGTTACCCGACCCGGAAAGACCTGCAAAATTGGTCGCGGGATGAGGCAAAAAAGAAATTGGAACTGACTTCGGTCAAGCCGGTGCTCTTTGTTTTCGGCGGCAGCAAAGGCGCCCGCTCCATCAACCGGGCAATCACCGCCAACATTGAGCAGCTGCTCCCGATCTGCCAGATCGTGCATGTCACCGGTGAGCTGGACTGGGAGGAAATCCAGCAGGTCTACGCGTCGATCAACCCGATGATCGCGTCGGATTATCACATTACACCGTATCTCCATGAGGAGATGGGAGCCGCATTTTCCTCGGCGGACCTGGTTCTGTCGCGGGCAGGCGCCTCGACTCTCGGGGAATTACCGCTGTTCGGTCTCCCCGCCATTCTGGTTCCATATCCGTATGCCTGGCGGTACCAGAAGGTCAACGCGGAATATCTTGTGGCTCATGACGCGGCGATTATGCTGCAGGATGAAGAAATCGGGAACAGAATCGTGTCAGTCATCATGGAATTGATGGCCAATCGGGAAAAATTGACTTTGATGAAGAAAAACATGCGTTCACTTGCCATGCCGGAAGCGGCACGCAACATCGCAATCCTGTTAGAAGAGTTAAGTGTGCGGAAACAGACAAAATGAGAACGGATTTGATTGGTAAACGGGTTTACATCATCGGAATCGGCGGCACCGGAATGTCGCCAATCGCGCTGGTTTTGAAAGAAATGGGTCTTTCGGTCAGTGGGTCAGATCGTGCCGTTTCCGATACTGTCCGCAGTCTGGAAAAGCACGGGATCCCGGTGCATATCGGACATGCCGCAGAAAATGTAGCCGGGGCGGATCTTATCGTCTACTCTTCCGCGATCGGGAAAGAGAATCCCGAACTGGCGGAAGCCGAAAAAAGAGAGATCCCGGCCCAAAAACGGGTGGACTTTCTGGACAGCATCCTTTCCGGGCGGGAAGTCATCGCCATCGCCGGGACACATGGGAAAACGACCACCACCAGCATGCTCGCCTGGATCTTAAAGTCACTCGGAACCGCACCCGGATTCATCATCGGCAGCACACCCAAAGACCTGGGGAAAAACGCGGAAGCCGGAACCGGACCATTATTTGTCATTGAAGCGGACGAGTATGATCGGATGTTCCTTGGGCTGCATCCGGCGGTCGCCGTTGTCACAAAAATTGAACATGATCATCCGGACTGCTATCCGACCGAAACGGATTACATCACAGTCTTCAACCAATTTCTGGAAAATACCCGGGAGAACGGATGCGTTTTATTGAACGCGGATGACCCAAAACAGGTCCTTCTGACAGGAACAGCCGCCGGGGCCGGCACTGTTCTCCATTTCGGCCTGGTCGCTTCCGCCGATTTCCGGGCGGAGAACCTGAACCTGATGACGGATGGCTGCTACGAATTCGACTTTGCAGACAACCAGAGCCGGAGTTCGGTTCACGTTCAAATGGCAGTCAACGGCAGACATAATGTATACAACGCGCTGGCGGCATTAAGCGTCTGCGCGATCGAAGATTTGGATCTGGAACAAGCAGCCGGAGCGCTGAAAGATTTTCACGGCATCGAACGGCGTTTTGAAAGAATCGCGGAATGGAATGACATCCTAATCATTGATGACTATGCGCACCATCCGACGGAAATTAAAACCACGCTGGCCGCGGCACGGGATGCATTCCCCGGAAGAAGGATCTGGGCCTTATGGCAGCCGCATACCTTCAGCCGGACGCAAACGCTGCTGAATGATTTTTGTCATGCCTTTTCGGATTGTGACCGGCTGCTGGTCACCGACATCTATGCCTCCCGGGAAAAACAAAAGGACTTCGGATTTGCGGAACTGAAAACAGCGATCGGGACCGCCTATCCGGAAGCAATTTTTGCCGGAAGCAACCGGGAAGCGGAAGCGATTCTGAAAAATGAGCTGCGGCCGGGGGATGTCGTGATCACATTATCCGCCGGTGACGCGAACCGGATCGGCCCGGCAGTTCTGGCCGAACTTAAAACAGAAGCCACCGCAGCATTTCATCAGAAATACGCGGATCTGATCCGGCGGGATGTTCCGTTGTCCACTTATTCGAAAGCGCTCTGCGGCGGCCCGGCAAAGGAATTGCTGATTGCGGAAACAGTCGAAGCATTAATCGACATGACCCGGTTCTATCAAAAGCAAGGCGCGCGCTTTCAGGTCTGCGGCGGGTTAACCAACCTCCTGTTCAGCGACGCCGGATTTGACGGAGTGATCATCCTGAATCGGGCAGCGGGAATCCGGGTTGAAAAAACAATGGAAGGAGCAGCCATCACGGCTGATTCCGGAACACCGTTGATCGAGGTGGTGAAAACCTGCGCGGAAACCGGGCTGGAAGGATACGAATGGGCTTATGGAATCCCGGGAACATTCGGCGGGGCAATCTATGGAAATGCCGGCGCTTTTGGATCGGAAACGGCGAACATAATCGCTTCGGTCAAATTTCTGCGGAACAACGACGAGATTATCGTGCTAAAGAATGAGGACATCGGGTTTTCTTACCGCTCCAGCGGATTCAAACGGCATGAACTTCACGGGACGATTCTTTCCGCGACCTTCTCACTCCGAAACGGAGATCCGGCAGCCGTGAAAGAAAAAATGGAGCAGATCATCGCCAAACGGCGGACCGTCCATCCGGAAGGAATGGGCAGCCTGGGATCCGTTTTCCGTAATCCGCCCGAAGAATATGCCGGCAAACTGATTACGAACTGCGGACTGCGGGGAAAACGGATTGGGAAAGCGTTCATCAGCCTGAACCATGGGAACACGATCATTACGGAACCCGGCGTTGCTAGCGCCGACTATTTAGCGCTGGTCCGTTTGGCACAAAAAGAAGTCAAAGTACGTTTCGGAATCGATCTGATTCCGGAAATCGAAATTCTGAGCTGAAGACAGCCGGAAAATCAGAAAGGGAAAATGGAAGCATGATGCAAAATCAGGACAAAGGGAGGAAATCCGGGAGAAGGAATCAGCCGGTCAACGCTGAATCCGCTCCGCTGCAAACCCGCAGGTACCACGGTTCTTTTTCCGGAGGTCAAAATATCCTGAGCGGACAAAAGAAAAAACCGCGTGTGAATCCGCGGCTTGTGTCCGGCATCCTGAGTCTGCTGCTCACCCTGGCAGCCTCGGCGTTCACTTTCTTTCCTTTTTTCCGGGTGCAGACGCCGGTCATCAGCGGATCAACCCGGATGAGCGCAGAAGAAATCACATATTATACCGGGCTGCGGAATCTGCCGATTTATCAGGTGGATCCGGAAATGATCCGCTCAACACTGCTGAAAAGGTATCCGGAGATCCGCGATATTTCCGTCTCGCTGGAATATCCTTCTTCCGTCAATATCATCATCGAACAGCGCAATCCGCTGATCGAATGGGATTTCGGCGGAAGCAAATTCTGGATCGACGAGGACGGCACGGTGATGAATGAGAATCTGTCGCCGGAAAAACAGGTTTATGTGCTGGCAGACAGTTTCCCGGGGGCGAAAAACCGGGCGGATCGTAAAATCCCGGCGAAATTCAGCCGGAAAACCGTCGACAGCATTCTGCACTTGGGCCGCATTCTGCCGGAGGGAAAAACGCTTTTCTTTACCTACGAGAACGGTTTCGGCTGGGATACTGACACGGGATACCGGCTTTGGCTGGGAATGAACGATACGGCACTGGAAGAAAAACTGGCGATGGCGGAAAGCCTGAAAAATTATTTTTTGGAAGAAGAGATTGAACCGGATATGTTAAGTCTGGAATTTACACACGCCCCATACTATCGATTTTCGGAGTGAGGATACTATGGAAAAACCAATCATTGTCGCAATTGATGTAGGCACAACAAAAATTTGCACACTGGTCGCTCAAGTGGAAACACAGAACAGTGTGCGGATCCTTGGCGTCGGTATTGAACCCTCTCAGGGGATCAAAAAAGGAACCGTCGTTGACATCCCGCTGGCCGCAGCCGCAATCGCAGAATCGATTCGGAAAGCCGAACGGACATCCGGCCTGGAAATTTCGAACGCGATCGTCAGTGTCGCCGGGTCTCATATATCCTCAATCAACAATAAAGCCACAGTGGGGGTTGTCGGCGGCGTCATCGACCAATATGATGTGAACCGGGTCATCGAAGCGGTACGGGCAATTCCGATTCCGCATAACCGGGTTATCATCCACTCCATC
>CALAEB010000581.1 GCA_937890875.1 uncultured Anaerolineaceae bacterium
CCCCCCGCCAATACCGCGATATCGAAAATTTCCCGCCGCTGCTGGCCGGTCCCGAGGCTGTGCATGCCGCAGTGCAGAAACAGGCCGCCGCACAAATGGACTTCTGGCGCTTTTTTCATGAACGCTGCCCGGCGCAGGTTTTTTTGACCAATTATGCCGTTCCCAACCGGCATGTCCTGGGAAATCTGGAGGCGAATCTGCCCTCCGGACAAAATCATTTCATCCGTCTGCTGAACGCGCACTGGCTGGAACGGAAACCGGCTTACGTCAGCATGCTGGACCAGGAAGCGATTTCCGCAGATTTCGGAAAAAATCGCTGGTTTGATGATTCTGCATGGTTTCTCAGCAAGCAGCCTTTCGCACTGGAAGCGCTGCCCGTGTTCGCTCATGCCGTCGCCCGGCAGCTGGCCACGCTGGCCGGAGCGGTAAAAAAATGCCTGGTGGTGGATCTGGATAACACGCTCTGGGGCGGCATCATCGGGGATGACGGGATAGAGGGAATCAACCTGGATCCGAACAACGCCGTCGGAGAAGCGTACCTGGACTTCCAGCGGACATTGCGGCGCTATCGTGAACGGGGCGTGCTGCTGGCCGTCTGCAGCAAGAACGAGCGTATCATCGCGGAAAAAGTATTCCGCGAACACCCTTTCTGTCTGCTGAAACTGGAGGATTTCTCCGCTTTTATCGCCAACTGGGAAGAGAAGCCGGAAAATCTGCGCCAGATTGCCCGCCAGCTGAACATCGGGCTGGATTCATTGGTCTTTTTTGATGATAATCCGGCGGAGCGGGAACTGGTTCGTTCTGTGCTGCCGATGGTGACCGTTGTGCCGGTGCCGGAGGATCCAGCCGATTACAGTGTCACGCTGGATCAGGGCGGATATTTCGACTGGCTGCAGCTTTCAGCCGAAGATCTGTCCCGCGCGGGAAGTTACGCGGCGGAGCGTCAGCGGGAGGAATTGAGCACCGCAGCGGTGAGCTATGAGGATTATCTGCGGGCGCTGGAGATGACAGCCGAAATCGGGCCGGTTCTTCCAGGCGAATTCGCACGTTTCACCCAATTGATTAATAAGACCAACCAATTTAACCTGCGCACGGTACGCTACAGTGAACCGGAAGTCGAACGGCTGGCCCAAGATCCGGGGGCGGTCTTGCTGAAGGCCACACTGCAGGACAAGTTCAGCAATTACGGGTTGATCTCGGCACTGATCCTGCGCCGGGCAGGGCAGGAACTGTTTCTCGACACCTGGGTGATGAGCTGCCGAGTGTTCAAACGCGGACTGGAGAAAGCGCTGATGAACCGGATTGTCGAACTCGCCACGGAATCCGGCTGCGCGACGATTACGGGAGAATATATTCCGACAGCCAAAAACGGCTTTGTTGCGGACTTGCTGGATGAATTGGGCTTTTCGCTGGTCAGCAACGCGGAAGGAATCCGGCGGTACAGCCTGCAGACGGCCGGTTATGTTCCACATGAAACCAAGATCCGCGTGGAACAACAGTAAAGGGAATCACACCGGATAAGCCGCGCAGGGAACCGGGCGCCTGCCACAAAAACGAACAGCGAGGGAAAATGACGACAAGGGAAAAGTTACAGCAGGTGATGCGGGACGTGTTTGACGATGACGCACTTACTGTTTTTGACGCGATGAGCGCGGAAGACGTGGACGACTGGGATTCATTTTCCCATATCCACCTTTGCGCCGCGATTGAGAAAGCGTTCGGCATCCAATTGACGACCAACCAGGCGCTGAAAGCCAAAACCGTAGCCGATTTCCTTCAAATATTGGAACAAAAATAAACCGCCGGACGCCTTTACGGCAATTTGGCTTTTGACACTTTAAACAAAAGTCAAATTGTTGAAAAAGGAAACTATTGTCCTGTTTTTTGTTGGGCTTCGCCCGACAAAAAACAACTCCTTTCGGGAAATTTCACCCTTTTGAAGCCTGAACCACGTTTGGTTTGAGTGTCAAAAGTCAAATTGACCGAAGCGGAAGTTGTTCTTGTTTCCGCTTCATTACAAAAACAACATTTTATTTCTTGATTCCAAAGGGAGTTCCTTATTCCGAATTCCTGGTACCCAATGTCAGCCGAGCGCTTCCCGGTACACCGCATCGTATCCCGCCGCCATTTTTTCCAGCGTGAACTGTCCTACGATCCGCGCGCGGGCTTTCTTTTTTAACGCCTCTTTTTCGGCTTGCGGCAGGGTCAGCAGCGCTGCGCAGGCTTCCGTTAACTGCCGCGGATCGTCCGGCGGGACTGTTTTTCCGCAGTCATCGATCAGAAACGCGGTGTCACCCACCTGCGTACCAACGCACAGTGTCCCGCAGCTCATCGCCTCCCCGACGATCAGCGGAAACGCCTCACCGCTGTTCGAAGCCAGCACCATCAGATCCAGCGCATTCAGCAGTGCCGGAACATCCCGGCGAATACCTAACAAAAACGTCTTCTCAACAATTCCGGCAGCCTCAAGCCAGCCGGTCAGCTGCGTGTTTTCCGGCACCAGATCCTTTCCGGCCAGCAGAAAGCGGGCATCCGGGAAAGTTTCGGACAATATTCCCCAGCTGCGGATCAGCCCGGCATGGTTTTTTTGCTGGTCAAACCGGGAGATATTCCCCACCAGCGGCGTTTCCGCCGAGATTTCCAGAGCTGCCCGCAGCGCTTGCCGCGCGGAGGAATCCGGCTGAAAACGCTCCGTGTCAAAACCGTTCGGGACAAAGCGCAGGATATCCTGCCGGTATCCCGCCGAGAGGTGGACCCGCATCGCCTCCTGAGAGCAGGAGAGAATCCGCGCGGGGGCAAACCGTGAGAACCAGGCCAGAACCCGCACGATCCGTTTCGTAAGCAGATTGGCTTCACGCCCCAAAGTCGAATTGTGGAGCCCCCAAACCAGCGGTTTCCGGAGGAGGCAATTCGCAACGCTGGCATACAGGTCCGCGTGGTAAAGCCAGGAATGGATCAGATCCGGATTTTCATGGCGGATATGCCCGGCCAGGCGGATCAGCGCGCTGAGCGAAGGGGAGGAGCGCTTCATATTCAGATAACGGACGCTGAAGCCAGCCGCGGCAATCTGCCGGCCGATTTCACCCGGGCCGCTCAGACAAACCACCTGCTGTTCCCAACCGCGGGATTGCAGCCGCGGCAGGACTCGCAGCAGCATGATCTCAGCGCCGCCGCGATCCAGATCCGTAATGACATGCAGAATCTTCAAGTCTTTCGCTCTCCAACCAGTAATTCAAAATTTGGAAAATCCTTTTGAGTGAAAAGGAAAATTGCTGTTGTTCTTCTTTTTTTGCACGAAGTGCAAAAAAAGAAGAACAACAGATTATTATTTTCCTATTCCGATTTCCTGCTCCAAAACCATACAAAACCGACAACTGCCAATCGAAACTTTTTTCCTGAATGGCAGTTTTTGCATTGTATCATAAATAAGATTTATGGTTGTTCTTGATCCGGCTTACAGAATTCTTTATCCAATCTTTACCTTATTTTTGCCTTTTCTTGTCCTCAGCGGCATACAATCAAACAGAATTTCAACCTCATCCAGGAGAAAACGAATGGACATATCCCTGCGTGGCATCACCAAGCGCTTCGGAGAAAACACAGTCATACAGAAAACGGATATGTTCTTTCCAAGCGGAGGTTTCACCACGCTGTTGGGACCATCGGGCTGCGGAAAAACCACGCTCCTGCGCATGCTGGCCGGTTTGGAGACACCGGACACCGGGGAAATCCGCTTCGACGATCGTTGCGTGTTCTCCGCCGAACAGGGGATCAACCTGCCGCCCGAAAAAAGAGGCCTCGGCTTTGTCTTCCAGGACTTTGCGCTGTGGCCCCATATGACCGTCTATGAAAATGTCGCTTTTGGCCTGCGGGCGCAGAAGCGGACGCAAAACCTGGATGCCAGCGTCAAAAAAGCGCTGGAGGCGGTCCGATTGGCCGCTTTTTCATCCCGCTACCCGCATCAGCTTTCCGGCGGGCAGCAGCAGCGCGTCGCCATTGCCCGCGCGATTGTGATCGAACCGAAATGTATCCTATTCGACGAACCGCTGTCGGCGCTGGATGCGCTGCTGCGGGAAGAAATGCGGGTAGAACTCAAAAGCCTGGTTTCCCAGCTGGGCGTGACCGCGATTTTCGTCACCCATGACCAGACTGAAGCCATGAGCATGAGCGACCGGATCGCCGTGCTCTCGGAAGGTGTCGTGGAGCAATTCGATACGCCGGAGGTGATCTACAGCCGGCCCGCTACCAAATTTGTGGCCGAATTCGTAGGCCATTCCAACTGGCTGGATGATAACCGTATGGTCCGGCCGGAGGCCGTCTCGCTTTCACCCTCGGCCGATTCCGAGGAATATCGAATGAAAGTATATGCCGTTCAGTTCCTGGGGGGATGCTACGAACTGCGGTTGCATAACGGAACCGCTCAATGGACAGTCAATTCGTCTGTACGGCTGCCGGTCAACGATGAGGTGGCCGTCTATGTCAACAAACAGATGATACACAAACTTTAAGGAGATCAGTACTGATGAAAAAAATGATAGCTGTTTGTACCTCTTTGATGCTCGGCCTTCTTCTCGCCGGGAATGTCATCGCATCGTCCACTGCCAACCAGACAGACGCC
>CALAEB010000582.1 GCA_937890875.1 uncultured Anaerolineaceae bacterium
GCGTATCTAGATCATTCGCGGCTAAAACCGGCCCGCTGAGGCGCACCGCGTTCAATCCGGCTGTGACCGCCGCGGCTCCGAGGCCGGCTGCCTTCAGGAAACTGCGCCGGCTGACCGTCCATTGGTCGTTTCCCTTTCGGATCGAATAGATCTCCGGCACTTCCTTATTTTCTTCCGGCAATTTTTTATCCTCTTTTTCCATCATTTCAGCCTCCAAGTGTATATTTTCAATCGTTGACAGCAGTTTCTATTTTTCCCCGATCCGGATTCGATTCGCAGGTCATTCCTGGCTGATCGACCGGATGATCAGTCCCTTTGTAATCTCCCGGTTGATTTCACAGCGTGCATACGGCCAGGCGCTGCCATTCACGGGCAGCCCTCTCGTATAGCAGTCTCCGGCACAATGCCAGCGGCAGAAACAGCCTGCGCAGGCGTCTTTCCGCGCCTGGATCTTCTCCATGTAGCGGCGCCGTTTTTCGTGATTCAGCACAAATTCTCTCCCGTTCCATCGTCCGAAGACACCCGGATCTTCATCTTCCGCAGCCCTTCCTGTGCATTCGTAACACCCGACAACTTCGCCCCTGGGATTGACCGTCAGGCTTTGCCCAAGCGGCGCCTCGCAAAATGTGTCCGTAACCAGCCAGGGACGCGCCCCGGAATAATGGATCTGCCGTCCGAAACCCGCCGCGATATCGGCCGCCTCCAGGTAAACCTGCGCAAATATCCTGGCCTGCTCAGCCGACGTCCGCTCATGCTTCCCGCGCGCATGGTTAAACGCCGGTTCAATCTGGATCACGCGGAAATTGGTCTCGCTGCAAAGGAAACGGACGTCTTCCGCCAAGCCGGCGAACCGCTCCGGCATACAGGTGATCCGGATGCCATACGGGAAGCCTTTCCGGTCCAACCCGGCTATCGTCTCCATCACATATGAAAAAGAGCCGCGTCCATCCGGGAATGGTCGCTGAACATTCTGGGTCCGGCTGCCGCCGTCCATGGAAATGGTGAGCCCGTTCAGTTCGGATGTGATCCAATCCAGCTGCTTCCGGTTCCATATTCCGTTGCTCACCATCGTCAGTTCAGCCGGGATCCCTTTTCTCCGGGCATACTCCGCCGCGGCGGTCAGCGATTCCCATGCCAGCGTAGGTTCGCCGCCGCCATGAAACGTAACCTGAAATTTCTGCTGTCCTTTCGCAGCTGCGTTCGCGCAAACCGTATCGATCGCCGCGGCTGCGATCGGGAAAGGCATTTCCAGCGCGTCTTCCATACCGCCGTTCGCGTAACAATAGACACAGCGGAGATTGCAGCGGTTTGTCATCAACAGCGCCGCCGCTGTCGGCATGAAAAGCGCTTCCGCCCGATCCGGAAAGCGCGGCCGCGGATCCGGGCGGAGAAATCCGGCGATGCGCAGGAATTCAAAGGCTTCCTTTTCATGGCTTTGAGGAACATAATCCGGATTTTCGGCTGCAGTCATCGCCAGCCGGGCCATCGCCCCATTCCCCGGAATCGCCAAGTGCAGCAGCGGGCGGTAAATGAGAAAGATCTCTTTGAACGGGATCAGGTAGGTTTCCATCCGTTTCATAGGATCACCGTCCCGGCATAGGGTATGGTTTTATTCTCCAGCAGCGGCCGCAGCCGGCTTTCGAAAATATCGGTGATCTGTGCGGCAGCCAGCGTCCGGTTGACCCTGCAGCGGAAACTTCCGTGATCGGCAACGCCGTCAACCGGACAGTGGTCCGGACAGCCGCGGGCGCAATGAAAACGGTTGAAGCAGGTTTCACAGGCCGGATCCTGTTGCCGCAGGACGGCCGCAAGGCCGCCGAGGTTATCGTGTTTCGGGTCAACAGTCAGCCCGCGTGTTTCCGCTTCACGCCGGTTGGCGGTAAGAAAACAGGCCGAAACGCCATCTCCCGGCACTACTTGAAGCACGTGCCGGAAGATTTGGCAATACCGGCCATGGATTGTTTGAATGCGGCTTCCGCTCATCTCAATTTTGCATTGCCGTTTTGCGGCTTCCGCTTTTGCCAGCAAAAATCCGTCGCAGAACGCCGCCGCTTCGGCAACCTCCCGTCCTTCGGACAACGCGATTCTGAACACCGGCTCAACCCGGACAGTCTCCGCATGGAGCGATTCGGCAGCGTACCCGACAATGTCCGGAATACGGTCAAAATTCTCCGGCGTTACCGTCGCGCGAATCTGTATCTTTTTCCCGGCGTCCTTCAAAATATGCGCGGTTTGCCGGACGGCATCCGCGGTAAGGCCGCCGTCTTTCCGC
>CALAEB010000583.1 GCA_937890875.1 uncultured Anaerolineaceae bacterium
TTTTAAACTGGACGACCGGGCGATTCTGATCGTCACGGCAGGCGACGCGAAAATCGACAACCCCAAATATAAGGCGAGATTCGGGACAAAAGCGAAAATGCTGACGCCGGATGAGGTGCTGGACAAAGTGGGATATCCTGTCGGCGGCGTTTGCCCATTCGGGATCAAGGATGGAATCGCTGTTTATCTGGATATTTCGCTGCAGCGGTTTAAAACGGTTTTTCCAGCCTGCGGCAGTGATAACAGCGGGATCGAGCTGACCATTCCGCAACTGGAAAAATATTCGGGCTTTCTGGAATGGGTTGACGTTTGCAAGGGCTGGGTTTGAATCCGGTTCCCCTTTAAAAAATAGGACGCTGAGTGCCCTAAGGGCGACAGATCAGGAGTAAGCATGGAAGTTCAATTGCGCGCGTGGCGGATAGAAGATGCGGAAGCATTGGCGATGATCATTAATAACCCGAAAATCTTGGCAAATTTGCGGGACGGGATCCCTTATCCTTATACTGTCACGGATGCGGAGGGCTATATCACGCGTGTGCTGAATGCCGAGAGGGATCAGCAATACAATTGGGCGATCATGGCGGAAGGCGCCCTTGCGGGAAGCATCGGCGTTTTCAGGCAGCATAATATTCACCGCTTCACTGCCGAAATCGGATATTTTCTGGGCGAATCTTACTGGGGGCAGGGACTTGGCACAGCGGCGGTGAAAACCGCCTGCGCATTTATATTTGAGAACACGGATATTCTGCGTATTTATGCCGATCCTTTTGCGTATAACACAGCTTCCTGCCGCGTATTGGAAAAAGCCGGCTTCCTTTTCGAGGGCTTATTGAGGAAAAACGCGGTAAAAAACGGGCGGGTGCTCGATATGAAACTGTATGCACGGGTGAAGGAGGACGCTGCGGTTTGATTTTTCCCGGGCCGTCAATTGACGATTTGCTGACGGAAATCATGACGGCCCGAGGATGCGGAAGAATTAAGCTTTCAGCTTGAAGTGACGCCAGGACAGAATACAGATCGGGATGAAATAGGCGCACCAGAACAATAGGACCCAGGTTCCGGTTTTGTCCCCGTCCGGGGTATTTGCACCGAACACGCCGATGATCGGCATCGCAACACAAGTAACCGCAAAAATGCCATGCACCAACAGGAGTGCCTTCAGCCAGCGATCGGCCTTGTTTTCCGCCCGGACCGTCAAGCCGATGAAAAAAGTCGACAGCGCCATGAAGCTATACCCTAATAAATCATAGTTGAAGAATAAACCGAATTTTTGGTAATCGAGCAGCTGTGCGGCCTCTTCCGACAAAGCAGCCTGACGCACGGTTGTCAGCTGGGCAAAATAAACCAGCACGATGATCGCCGCATAAACCGCCGCGAACGCGACGGCCGTATAACCGGCGGCATGGGTTTCACCTGCATTGAATGCGGCAAAAGAACAGATCAGCGTGACAAATCCCCAGGCGATCAGCATGCTGGTCAGATAACTGCCGAACAAATTACCCGTCAGCATGCTGACCGCAAAGCCGGCTACGCCAGCGAAGGTGACAATGGATGCGATCATCCCGATATTTTTATTCATTTTTTTCATGCTCCTGAAATAACCATTGAATTATCCGGTCAAGCAACCAATCCCGCTGATGTTTATCCCGGAAGTCAGAACCAAAGATTTCCCCGCTCATTTCCCGGCGCAAAAACAAAGCCTGTACGACCGAGACCAACGTGAATATCCGGAGTTTCTTCTCACTGTCCGGAATGTTATCCTCCGGCAAAAACGTGCTGAATCCCTGAACGGTTTTCATGGTGTTATCCGATTTCTGCGGCGCGTAATGATCGCCGAGAATCGAGAACTGTGATAACGCTGGGTTTTCCGCCAGGAAATCGGCAACTGCCTTCACGTTCGCCGCCAGATTCCGCTCCTGCCCTTCCGCAGGCCGATAGTTGGAGATCACCTCTCCGATCATCCGCTGCACGCATAGTGTGATCAGATTTTCCTTATTCTGGAAATGGTAATTGACGGAACCGATCCCGACGCCGGCTTTTTCGGCAATGGCCCGGATCGTGATCTGGTCAATATTTCCTGAACTTTCACGAATCAGATCCATGCTGGCGCGGATGATTCTTTCTTTTGCATTCATCGCGTTTTCCGTTTCCCTATAATACTGAACAATGTTCAAATCATTGTTCAGTATTATAGCGCATGATTTTCCGGCGCCGGAATTTTTTATGATTAATTCCAGGAAGTCGAATACCCAGATTGCATCCGGAATCGTTGTTTGGATGTATACTTTTGTAAATTAGGATCGCCTAAATGAAGGGAAGGGGTTGGGAATGACTCCCAATAAAGAAGATTATCTGAAAGAAATTTACAAGCTCGGCGGGGCGGAGAAGCTGGTGGGAAACAAGCAGATTGCCGAGGTATTGAAAATCGCTCCGGCGTCGGTGACCGAAATGTTAATTAAGCTCAGTCATGAAGGGCTGCTTCATTACGAACCGTATAAGGGCTCCTGTCTGACCAAAGAAGGGCTGCAGATCGCGATAACCCTGCTCCGCGGTCACCGGCTGTGGGAGGTATTTCTGATGCGCCATCTGGGCTATTCCTGGAGTGAAGCTCATGAGGACGCGGAACTTTTGGAGCACATCACCCCGCCGCGCCTTAGCGGACGGCTCGACAAATTTTTGAATTATCCCGCCTACTGCCCGCATGGCAGTGCGATTCCGCATTCGGACGGGCAGATTGACAGAAAACCGCTGCGACCGCTGGTGCAGCTTGCGGCGGGTGAATCCTCCCATATTCGCAAGGTAGCCGAGGAAAAAGAACTGCTTGATTATCTTCAGAGTCTGGGAATTGAAATCGACGGAGCGGTTACGGTCGCTTCCATTGGCCCGTATGAAGGCCCTTTGATGCTTGACCTGGACGGCAGGCAGGTCCAGGTGAGCCATAAGGCTGCCTGCCAGATCTATGTGGATGAGAGATGAATATGCTATCCTTTGGGTATGCTAATCTAATTTCGAATCCCCGGTTTTATTTGAAAGGGGTCTCCGTGTTCCCCAGTCCCGCTGTCCGGGATATCCTTACCCCGGAATCTTGTTCTGGGCTGCCGGTGAGAACGCTTTCGGTATTGGATTCTCCGATGGAGCCGAAAAATCCAATACCGAAAAACCGAACCGGTCATTGCCGCTCAGAATCGATCCCGAACGTCTGAACGGTTGTTTCCTTTACGCTTCAAACCACGAACCGCTTTGGCAGACGATCCTTTGGATATGCCCCCGATGTTCCGGAATGGAAATCCGTCAACTGTTTTTGAGGGTGTTATCCAGCCATTCCCGCGATTGTTTGATGTGATCTTCCAACTGTTCCTGCGTTTGTTGCATGTGGTTCTCTATCCATTCATGCGATTTTTGGACATGGTCGTCAATAAGGTCTTCGATGTTCTGGCTGACGTCGTCTTTTTCTGCCTGTTCTTGAGACTCCGGGCCAACATTTTGTTTTTGGGCATATTCTCTGGCCCATTGAATATGGTCTTCCAACCGTTCCCGTGACCACCGGATGTGGTCCTCCAGAAGTTTCTGTGACCAATGGATATGATCCTCCAAAAATCCTTTCGCATCGTGTTCACTATCATGCTGTTTTCTTGTTGAAGTCATGCTGTTTTCTCCTTTCCATTCTCATGATTTTCCTTTTGTTTTTGTTCCGGTTTTCCTCCGCCAATTCCGGATCCCAATATCGCCGCTCCGGCGGCAAAGCGTTGTTTTTCAATCCTTTTGAAGAACAGTGTTCCGGGTTTGCCGGAGATAGTCATCCAGCTGTTTTCGTGATCGCTCAGGGTCAGTCAAATGTTCCCGCAGTTTTTCGATCTGATCGGATATGCGTTCTTCTATCCGTCGCTCTTTTGCTGATACCATCATTTCTCCTCCTTTCTGTTCTCAGTTGCTGCCCGCTGCGATTCCTGCGGCAATTCGATTTGTGCTGCCGGTATGCCCGGTAAGATGCAGGCGTGATACTAATTAATTGCTCGGCTGAAGAATGCCGTCCAGACGTTCCTGTGACCGTTGGATGTGATCGTCGATCCGTTCCTGCATCTGTTGAATGTGACCTTCAACCCGCTCCTGCGATTGTTTGATATGATCCTCAACATTTTTCTGTGGAAGCCGGATGGAATCATCTGCGAATTCATGACTCCATTCGATCGTGTCATCCGCAAAATCCAGTGCCCAA
>CALAEB010000584.1 GCA_937890875.1 uncultured Anaerolineaceae bacterium
GCAATTGGATCCAGATGTGGAACAGAAAATACAGTGACCAGGAATTTCTTTCGTATTATGTGATCTATTGGCCCGAGGATATGCCCCCCGCAGATCCTGTGGAAATCAAAAAAATTCTTCAGCAGATCAATGTGCTGGAGGACCAGTATCTCAAGGAAGTTGATGAGGAAATTCAGGATGCAGCCCATGCCGGCAGCGACCTCAGGTATCATGCACGCGTAAAAAACGCGCTGGTCCGGCTGAAAGCTGATCCCCGGTTCCAAAAATTGAATCAACAGCTCTCGGATCCGAAAAAAGTGGTCCCACTGTCCGTTCAATTGGTCATCGACGCGCTGGGCGAGGCGGATCACTACCTGTTCACCGAACGATTATTTAAACGGCCGGGACACACAACCGAAATCTATGTTTTTGACCAATGGCCGCACACGGCCGACGTTTTAGGATATTCAGAAAATCCTGATTGGGGTAGCCCCTATATTCATATCAACGCCAGCCCGTCAATTCATCTTCCGGATGACGCAAGCCAGTTAAAATCAGCGAATTTCCTTAAAGTCCACCGCAGGCAAATTGACGATCTGCAGCTGACCTTGATCCATGAGCTGTTCCATGTGGTCCAGTCCGGTTATGTCTGGACTGATCTCGACCGCTATACCTGGTTTTGGGAAGCCACTGCGGTTCTGCTGGAAAAAGAAGCTTTCCAATATGGCCTGACCCACAAGTTCAACAACAAATCACCGTTGATCGACCCGCAGCGCAATCACCACCTTTATTACCAAAAGTGGCCGGACATGAACACCCGGAGCAATTTCTATGAGACTTTTGCACATCCCATCGGCCGGCGCCACTTATGGATAGATGCCATGGATGGGAATCAGCAGGAAAACAATCAGGCCTATACAGCCTCCGCTTTTCTGGAGTTTATGCGGAATGAATACTATCTGAATGCGCCGTCTGGCCAGGACGCTTTTCTGAGGGATCTGATCATCCGCTTCTCAAAAACGTATTCATACAGCGCCGATATCCGTCAACTGCTTTGCGATCAATTGGGGATCAGTCCGGAAACTTTTGATAAAAAATTCATCGAGTATAGCCGCAAGAACGCTTCCCTGATCTCAGGCCGTGTTCTTACCGTACACCACAACAAGCGCAGCGGCGATGTCATTGCCTCTGCGCTCACCCAGACCGAAATCTCGGTTCTGTCCGCGGATAATCCGCGTTTGAAAATCTATTCCAGTGCCGCTCCGCTGACAGTCGACCCAAAAATCGTCCGGGTTGATCTGAGCGGAGAACATTCAGAAACAAGTGTTTCAGTCCGGCGGGCTGCCTCTTTATTGGAAAGGGGCGGATTCCCGGATTCACAGTCCGCCTGGCTGATGGCGGATGTAAAGGACAGCAAAAGCGTCATGATCCAGCTCGCACAAGCGGATGACGGTGCTGTCAGAGCCGTCAACGGGTACGCCTCGATTTACCAGGCTAATGGTGAGATCGGCAATTCGGGCAAAAAGGAAGTCACTTATACAGTGACATTGACGCGGAAACCGAACGTCCCACTTTTGGAAATCGTTGATCAGAAACTTATAATAACCATGCCCGAGAAAAGCTACCTGTTCAAAAATAACCTTGCCAAAGGCTGGCTGGTCTGGATCCACGCCACCGGCTATGCGCAACCGTTATTAATCGAGTCTACCGAGGATCGGTTGATCCTGCCATTGAACAGCAACGGGCATCTGGCGGATGTCACCAACGACGCCTTTATCAATGAAGTCCGATTAGCAGGCTCCAATTACATAGCCGCTTATGAATCGTTACGGAATACATTCCATTACGATTGGCAAGCTCTGGAAACGCTCACAAAAAAACCGGCAGATGGAAAGTCCCCGATCGAATATTCTATATCCGTGATGGAAATGACCCGGGATGCTATCCCGGTCTACAGCGAAAAAAGTGATCCCGCCGTCATCCGGGCTGATTTGATACAAAAGGGATATCTGCGGGCCATCGCTTATCCGGGTGATCCCAATGACTATAATTCTTACTACCGCTGGTATGGTTCCAATGAGACTATGTCCATCCAGTTGACGATGGAAAAATTGGACAAAATTCCGCTCAACGGGGATGGGAGTTTTTCGTTCACCGCCGCGCATTCAGTGAAACTGCATGACGCCACAAATTTTGCCTGCGAGATCAGCGGAAGCGGAACTTTCGACAGCCTGAAAAAAAGGGGAAATATTTCCTTAAAAATCAATCTAACTGAATCCAGTTACGAGGAGTTCAGAGATTTAACCGGCGGATCCTGTCCAGTCACACCATATTCCCAGCGTGAAAAGGTTTATTCGTTGTCCGGCGCCGGCAGTATGGATCTGAATAGCCGAACCAGTTGGCCGATATACGACAATCGGGATTTTCCGGACAGTACTTATGTTAACCTTGAGGGAACCGTCAAAGGATCCAGGACGTGGGAATGCGATATGTTCTCAGGCTCAGGCTCAGAAGCAATTGCTGAGTCGTATGACGGTTCTATCACGATCATGATCGACTTTTTCGAGGAATAAGGAGAGGCTGCCGTCAGCGGAGAACGGTTTTGTTTGCTTTTGCAATTGCTGCAGGTCTTAGGGATTTCTTTGACCCTTACGCTGACAGCAGAATTGGCCTTCATGTTTTTCGTTGGAATCCACCGACGAAAAGACATTTATCTGGTTATACTGGCCAATATCATGACCAATCCGCCGGTGGTCACCCTGTACCATCTGTTAACCCGTTATACGGGATACAACCCAATGATCATCACGCTGGTATTGGAAGTACCGGTTGTCTGCATCGAGGCAATCACCTATAAAAAATATGGGCAGTTGATCCGCCATCCGTTTCTGATTTCTTTCGGCGCAAATTTGTTCGCTTATGGTACAGGTTATTTATTGGGATCGTTTTTATAAAAAAGGAGTTCGAAACATGAAAAAGAACAGAATAATCACAGTGATCGTCGGATTTTGTGTCTGTCTGTTGATGACGCCGTTGATCCGGTTTCCTGTCGGCGCCGACGCGATATGGTCTCCCCATGGAGATCATTTTTATGCTGAGCACTGGATGGAATGCGAATATGCCGGCGGACGGTATTATCAGGCAAACGGGGAAGCAGGATCGATCACCATGTGGCGGTTCCCAAATTCATTGCGGAAAATCGCAGAATATGAAAATGGGACAGAATTTAAAGTCGTCTGGCTGTATACCGACGAGAATAATATTATCTGGACGGTTATTGAAGATTACGTCGAAGAAACTGTTCTCGGAGAAACGCAGCGGGAATATTTTTCCGGCTGGATCCGCATGTCCGACCTGCTTCTGGTTTACGACCACATCTCATTTGTTGAGGAACATGAAAAATCACTAACGCCATTCAGCGGTTCAATCGATCTGGAATCTCTGGATCAATATATTTACTGGGCCTATCCGGGTTCGGAAAAAATCAATGAAACCTGGCTTGAATATAACATGCCGCTCGC
>CALAEB010000585.1 GCA_937890875.1 uncultured Anaerolineaceae bacterium
TCGACGCGCTGGCAGTTTCCCGCGGTCCCGGGCTGGCCGGATCATTAGTAGTCGGCATGAACGCGGCAAAGGGACTCGCGCTGGCCTCCGATTTGCCGATCATCGGCGTCAATCATCTTGAAGCACATATTTATTCAGCCTGGCTGCACCCTGCCGACGCGCCGGAGATCCAGAATCCGCCGGAATTTCCGGCGATTGCGTTATTAGTCTCCGGCGGGCATTCGGAAATTGTCCTGATCCGGTCGCATCTGCATTATGAGCGGCTGGGGGGAACGCTGGATGACGCGGCCGGGGAAGCTTTCGACAAAGTGGCCCGCCTGATCGGGCTGACTTATCCCGGCGGCCCCTCGATTCAAAAAGCTGCGCTGCTGGGGAACGCGACCCGGTTTCATTTTCCGCGTTCACGGATGGAAGGCACCTGGGATTTTTCATTCAGCGGCGTGAAGACGGCCGTGCTGCGAACCGTTCGTGAAATTGAAAAAGAAAACGGCGCGCTTCCGGTCGCGGATCTTGCGGCAAGCTTTCAGGCTTCTGTAGTGGATGTTCTGTTTGAAAAAACCATGCTGGCCGCCCGCAGAACAGGCGCAAAAAGTATTATTATCGCGGGCGGGGTTTCCGCCAACCAGCTGCTTCGGGACACATTCAGCGGCCAAAATGAATTCCCGCTGTTTATCCCGCAATTGGCATATTGCACGGATAACGGGGCAATGGTCGGCGCGGCCGCCTACCAGCGGTTTAAACACGGAATATTTGACAACCTGGATATGGACGTGATGCCGACCTGGCCTTTGACCCGAATCAGTTTATAAATCCGATCGGAAAACCTTATTAATGATTTGATCGTCTTTTCATAAAGCGAAAAGACGATCAAATCATTAATTTTCCATCTTTATTCGAAAGGGAAAGCCAAATCCCGAATCAGAAGTTCGAAATATACTTTCGACACCCGATCCAAATACGGAAAGAGATTTGATGATTCTGTTGTTTCTGCGCATTGCGCAGAAACAACAGAATCATCAGTTTTCCTTTTCTTCCGAAAGAAGTTGTATAAACTTCGAATTGCTGATCCCGAACATCAGAACTTCAGATCATTTCATGGCAGCCGATCGAACAGCGGTGCCGCTGCTCATTTTTATTTGTAAACCGGCAGAGGCAGCAAAGCGTATCAACACTGATCACCTGTTCGATCGCCAGCGCATCCTGTGCGGCGATCGCATCTTCCACCGCTAAGACCTCAACCAGAAATTGCCTGACAATCGTATATTTGTCATAAGACAGGATCGCCTGCCGTTCACCCGCCGGCGTCAGGTAGACAAGACGGCTGTCATCCCGCTTGATGAAATCCTTCTTTTCAAGTACCTGGACCGCCAAACAAGCGCTTGGCTTGGTAACGCCAATCATGGCTGCGATATCAGAAATACGCGCGCCTTTGCCGTTTTTCTCAAGCTCATAGACCGCTTTAAGATAATTTTGTTTGGAAGCAGAAAGCTCCGCCAAGATCATTCACCTCCTTTATCAATTTTCCATCGTCTCGTTAATTCACAGATTTGCCAGATGAACAAGCCCGCCAGTTTACCGTTTCGGTACGCCGGTCGGTGTTGATGTCGGGACAAGCGGCGGACCGTTATGTACCAGGCTCTTATAATCCGAACACTCACAGGCGCGGGCGGC
>CALAEB010000586.1 GCA_937890875.1 uncultured Anaerolineaceae bacterium
GGCATGGCGACGGATATTGTCCGCGGCCGGGCCGAAAATTTCGGGATCGATCCGGATTTTGTCATTCTGGATGAAACCGCCTGCGAAGCACTGTTGCTCCGCGCGGTCGATCAATGGCTCGAGAAAGATGCACGCAGAACCTATGATTCATTTCTTGACCCGGAAGTCAAACCAAACCAGCGGGAAAAATACTACGCGGAAAAATGGCGCAAAGATGTCACCGGGATCGCCCGGAATGTGATCTCGCAGGCAAAAGATTACCTGCTGACGCCCGAAAAAATGCGGAACGCGATCGATGCGCTGGCGGATGAGACGCAGTTCGGTCTCTTATCCATGATCTGCGACATTTATTCCGCTTACCAAATGATGCTGAAAACATACCCTGCGCTGGATTATGCCGACCTGATGTTTTACGCATATGACATTCTGGAGAAAGATCCGGGGTATCGCGCGTTGCTGCAAAAACACTGGCCGGTCATCCTGGAGGATGAAGCGCAGGACAGTTCCCTGATCCAGGAAAAAGTTTTGCGGCTGCTGACCCAAGGCGAGCGGAACTGGGTTCGGGTCGGAGACCCGAACCAGGCAAGCAATGAAACCTTCACCACAGCAGACCCGAAATTTCTGCTCGATTTTCTGAAGGAAGCCGATAAAACGGTGGATCTTTTCAACTCCGGCCGTTCGAGCGTCAGCATCCTCCGCCAGGCCAACCGCCTGATCCGCTGGACACAGACGGCCCATCCGGCCCGGGACTGCCAAAGCGCGCTGGTTGAACCGTTCATCAAAACCACGCCGCCGGACGATCCGCAGCGAAATCCGAAGGACAACCCGCGCCGTGTACGCTTCGACGCCGCCGCTTATGTACCGGCGGACGAAATCGAGCAGGTGTGCCGCCTGGCAGTTGAACAGGTAAAAAATCATCCTGAGGAGACGCTGGCAATTTTGGTGCCCAGTAACGAGTTCGGAGCTCAATTCGCGGCCGCGCTTGAGAAATTTCCGGTTGACGTGATTGAAGTGTTAAAAAGCACCCGAAAGACAAGGGGCACAGCGAATATCCTGTCCAAAATTCTTACCTGGCTTTCACTGCCGCTGAACCAGAAGAATTGTCTCGAACTTTTTGAAATCCTTTACCATCATAACGCGGAAAAAGATTTTTATTTAAGCCCGGAACACTGCAAAATTGCCCGGGACCGCCTGCTTTCGATCCAGACCATTGAGGATTTCATTTATCCGCTCACGGAGCATGATCTCAGGAAACTGGTCGATTCCTGGAATGATCCGCCGATGGTCCTTCAAACGCTTTTTTCGTTCCGGTTTTTCCTGCGCCGCTGGCTGGACGCCCGTTTTCTAAAAATTGATCAGCTGATTCTGCTGATCGCCCAGGATCTATTTGAGTCATCCGACGATCTCAGCACCGCCAACCAGCTCGGCCGGATTCTGGCGCAGATGGCCAATGCCGATCCTTCGCTCCGGCTCAATTCGCTGGCGGATAAATTACGGGAGGCAGCCGCAAATTCAAGCTTATATACCGGTTCGCAGGGAGCCGATTCCCAGTTTGATCCGGACCTGTACCGCGGAAAAATCGTCGTCACAACATACCATCGGGCAAAAGGGCTGGAATGGGACCAGGTATTCCTGACCAGCTGCAATGATTATGATTTTCCTTCCGGCCTGGACGCGGAATCAAAGGATCGCCCCAGACGGATGCGAGGACTGGCAAGGCCGCATTATGTCCGGGACAGCCTGGATATTCAGGCGGAAGC
>CALAEB010000587.1 GCA_937890875.1 uncultured Anaerolineaceae bacterium
GTTGTTTTCGCGGCGGCTTCAGCTCCGGGCTGGATCACGCCGATAATCGGAAGCGGAACCGTCTTTTCGACTTCATGTAGCGCGTACGCGCTGGCCGTGTTGCAGGCAATAATGATCGATTTAACGTTTTTGGTCTCTAAAAAACGGATAATCTGGTGGGTATAACGCAAGACAGTTTCTTTGGATTTATTTCCGTAAGGTACCCGGGCGGTGTCGCCGAAATAAACGACGTTTTCGGCCGGCATCAAGGCGACCAGCTTTCGCATCACGGTCAGCCCGCCCACGCCCGAATCAAAAATTCCTATGGGTGCGGTGGAATCCATCGCGTCTCTCCTTTGGGTTTCAGTCTGGCCCGCACAAAATGACCGCCATTGATTATAAGTCCATCCGGCGGCGGACTGCAAACTCCTTTTCGATTTTGGTTCGAGTATCAAATGCCGAATTGCTGAAAGCGGAAACCCTTTTTAATAATTGAATACCTTGGACGCTGAGACCAATTTTTGAATTGGTCCACCGGTAATCTGAAACAGGCAGGAAGTTTTTCGAGCGGAGAAAGACGATCGGAGCGGTAAATCTGCGACGATCCGCTGAATCTGCAATTTCAGCAGTTCCCGGTGTAAACATGAGACAGATACCCGCGGGCAATTTCCGCCAGATGGAAAAGCGAACTGACATCGGTCGGATCCCGATCCGTCATATGGAATTGCGGGAAAAAGCGGGTCAAATGATAGGGAATTTCCGGATTGACCGAAGCGATCCAACCGGCCATTTGAGCTATTTCCTCTGCCGAATCATTTTCGCCGGGAATGACCAGCGTCGTAATTTCGACGTGGCAGCGCGGCGCGCTGAGCGCAATAGTCCGCTTCACTGTTTCGAGGTCCCCGTAAAGCTTTTGATAAAAAGTTTGCGTGAACCCTTTCAGATCGATGTTCATTGCGTCTATCCAGGGAAGCAATTCCAGCAGCGGTTTTTCTTCCACCGTTCCGCTGGTCACCAGGACATTTTTCAGATCGTTTTCATGCGCCAGACGGCTGCAGTCATAAACATATTCGTAACTGATCAGCGGTTCGTTATAGGTATAAGCGATTCCGATATTTCCGCGGGGTTTCAGCGCCAGCGCTTCTGCGATCAGCGCGTCCGGCGATATTTTGGTGGTTCGCGGGTGTCTGCCGAAAGTCTGTGAGATACCGCTGTTCTGGCAGAATGAGCAGTGCAGGTTACAGCCGTAACTCCCGACGGACAGAATCCGGCTTCCCGGGAAAAAGTGTTTCAGCGGTTTCTTCTCAATCGGGTCCAGCGCGATGGCGGTCAGCTCTCCGTAATTGATACAGCGGATCTGCTGGCCGATGTTGGCCCGGGCGCCGCAAAACCCGGTCTGTCCTTCGTCGAGTGTGCAATGATGAAAGCAAAGCGGACAGATCTTTTTCATTGGTGCCGGACCACCTCAAACCGTTCCAGTTCATAGGGCTCATCTTTTCGGATGCCGGCCTTTTTCCGCGCGATGTCGATCTGTTCCTCCACCGTATCCACGCCTTCCAGGTTCGGCAGGAGCAGCCCGCGCCGGTAATCTCTGGATATGATGACTCCGTATCGTTTCACATCCAGCAATTCCGGCGAATGAATCGGTTCCGGCGGTGATAACACGTCTACGCTATAGACCAGATCGGCGAGTTCTTCACGGGAAACCGGCGGAAAACGCGGATCATTCATGCCGGCCGAAACCGCGTTCATGATGATTTCTTCCGCAATGTTTCCCATCGCCGGGGTAATAGTCCCGATGCAGCCGCGCAGCTGTCCGTTCTTTTTCAGCGAAACGAACACGCCGGCCTGCCGGGTAACCATCTCCTGCGGCAGATCTTTCGGCTGCCGCAAAAAAGCCCGCTGGGAAAGATAGTGTTCAAGCGAAGCGCGCGCCAATTTTACAAAAGGATCTTCCTGCGCTTTCAGCTGTTCCAGTTTTTCCCTTTCGGTTTGCCGGTAATGCTGATCAAAATGACGGTTTTCGTCATTGCCGGTAATTTCAAAAGCGGCTACGGCATACCCCACGCCGAAAGGCCCTTCATAGGAAAGCAATTCCGAACGGACGCTTTTTCCGTCCAATGCTCCGGCCATAATCACAAAAGAGCGCAGCCCGCATTCACCGGCCCGTTCGCAGAATTCCGGGCTGAAGTTGAAAAACTCCAGAAAATCTCCGCTGGCCATTGCCTCGGTCACTCTCCGGTCAAATTCGGGCCCTTCCGGTGCAAAGCCATAAGGGCCGTCCGCTTTCAGCCGGTGGGACAGATCGCCGCTGGCGATCAGGACCGTTTTCCGGTTCAGTCTTTCAGCCGTTTCGGCGATGCGCTTTCCGAATTGGTAATGGGTGAACAGCGGTTCACCGGAAAGCCCGATCCGGACCAATTGGAACGCGTTATATTTTTGCTGAACAAAATATAACGGGATCAGTGTCCCGTGGTCCAGCCTGGCATTGTGTTTCCCGAGTTTCCCGGCGGGGATTTGCGCGTTGATGGCGGTCTGCTCAAGTTCTTTGGCAAATTTCTGGTCATATTGCGCGAACAACTGGACGTTGTGAATGCCGAACTGTTGAAGATCGCCGGAGGCTTTTGATCCGGGCGAAATATGAAAATAGTCTGAATAAAACGCGGAATGCGGCGAGGTGATTACGATCGTTTCAGGTTTGAGCGCGGCAATTTTTTCGGCGACAGCCCGGTAACTGTCAATCGTTTTCTGAATTTTTCTCTCTTCTCCCTTTCCGACTTCCGGCAGAATGATGGGCGGGTGGGGAACGATGAATGCTCCGAGAATGGACATGGCAACAGCTCCTTTTCCGGATAAACTCCTTTTCTTTAATTATATATCGTCCTGTCAATGTTTATTTCGCTGGATGGAAATTGAAATTTGAAAAAACACTTTTGCTTCGGTGTTTTGGATTCCAGACAACCTGCTATTTGAACAACGCTTTCAATATTTTCCGTTTCCAATCACTGTAAGGATGGTAACGGATGGGAAGGTCAATCCAGTTGGCTTTGTCCAGGACACTTTTTTCATGTGAGAATGTGTCGAAACTGTGTTTCCCGTGATAACTGCCCATTCCGCTCTCGCCGACACCGCCAAACCCAAGCCAGGGAGTGACGATGTGCATGACCGTATCATTGATACAGCCACCGCCGAAGGAAACGCGGCTGAAAATCAGCTTTTGCATCGCCCGATCGGTTGAAAAAAGGTAAAGCGCGAGCGGTTTGGGAAGCTGGCTCAGTCGATGGATGATTTCATCGGGCTCATCGAATGTCAGCACGGGCAAAATCGGCCCGAATATTTCTTCCTTCATCACAGCGTCATCCCAGCGGACCGGATCGAGAATTGTCGGTTCGATAAAACGGCTTGTCTCGTCCGAATTCCCGCCGAAAACGATATTTCCGGGCTTCATCAGGTTCAGCAGGCGGGAGAAATGTTTCTGGTTGATAATGACAGGCAGATTGGCATAATCTTTTCCGGGGAAAAAAGCGGAAATTTCTTCAATCAGGTATCCGATCAGCTGGTCTTTCACGGCGGAATGGACCCACAGATAATCCGGCGCGACGCAGGTTTGGCCGGCGTTGATGAGTTTGCCGAAGGCGATCCGGCGGGCGGCCAGCTTTAAATCCGCGGACCGGTCAACGATGCAGGGACTTTTGCCGCCTAATTCCAATGTAACCGGCGTGAGGTTTTCCGCCGCTGCCCGCATCACGCTCCGGCCGGCGGCGGGACTGCCGGTAAAAAAGATGGAATCAAATTTCTGCCGGAGCAATTCGGTGTTCTCATCCCGCCCGCCTTCAATTACAGTGACGAATTCCTGCGGAAAACAATCCCGGATGAACGCAGCGATCATGCTGCTGGTATGCGGAGCGTAAGCGGAAGGTTTGATGACGGCGCAATTACCCGCGGCGATGGCGCCGCATAAGGGTTCCATGCAAAGCTGGAAAGGATAGTTCCAGGGGGCCATAATCAAAACAACGCCATAGGGTTCAGGCAGGATATAGCTTTTGGCGCGGAATTGTTCCAACGGCGTGGGGACGTGCCGCGGCTTTGCCCATGCTTTGACATTCCGGATGATGGCATCCAGGTCGCTCAGAACGGGTACGATCTCGGTCAGGTATCCTTCATGCGGCGTTTTCCGCAGGTCCAGGCGGAGCGCGTCCAAAATAACCGTCTCTTTCTCATGAATGGCGGAGCGCAGTTTCTTCAGAGCCCGCAGTCTGAAATCGACAGGCAGGGTGGCGCCGGTGAGGAAAAGCTTTTTCTGTTCGGACAGGATCGTTTGGATTTGCATGGTCTGTTTTTCAGGAAGAGCCGTTATTTTGAAGATCGGATTGTATCTTCATTATATCCGGCTCTGGAAAAGCCGGTACGGCAGCCGGCAATTCGAAATACAAGCATCTACTTTGAGCAGAATATCTTTTTCAAAAATCGCGTCGCTGTCACTGCAGATCCATTCCGCCGATTTTGATGAACGGCAGGCTTTCTTTGATCAGAATGCTGCACTCCGTGATAATGTTTGACGCCTGCAGCTTGCGGTCTCCGATCAGAAATTCATAAAGCATGCAGATGGCTGTATAGAATTGCTGTGCGGGTTTTTGATAAATTGTTGCACAGACGATCCCGGATTCCAGCAGCTCCCCGATTTCGGAGGTAAATTCGTGCCCGAATACTTTAATTCTTCCCGCGTTGCCCGAGTCTTTCACTGCGTCGGCGCACCATTGCGTTAAGCCGTTTGTAACATAAATCGCGTTCAGGCTTGAGTGGTTACGGATACAATCCAATGTTATTTGGTAAATCGCCTGATAGGATTCTTTTTCTGTTTCACTGGGGACATTGCAGATTTGCAGGATGTCTATATCCAACGGCTCTTGTTTAATTTTGCTGACAAATCCGGAGACCCGCTGTTGTGTGCCGGAAAATCCCGCGTTTGGTGAGAGGATGATCACCTTACTGTTGTCTCCTGTATACAGATGAATGAGCTTCGCGGCCAGCGCTCCGATTTGAAAATCGTCCGGGCCGATATGAAAGAAACGCCGGCTGCCGACCGTATCCTCAATCACGGTTGCGAAAAGAACATTTTCAGGGATGTGCTGGTCCAGCATGTCAGCCAGGCTGTCGCTTACCGGTGTGAATATCAGTCCGTTGACGTTCTGTTTGATCAGGTTGTCAATCGATTTTAACTGATCGTTCCGGTTGTACCGGTTGGTATGATCAACCACCAGTTCAACGCCGAATGGACGCAGCTGGTTCCTGGCACTGTTGATACCCGAGTCGATCTCAGCCCAGAACTCGTTTTCAACTTTCGGGTAGGTGATTCCGATTTTGAAGTTACTTTTACGGGCGGAAAGCGCCCTGGCGATCTGGTTCGGGCGGTAAGAAAGCTGTTCAATCGCTTCTGTGACAGCTTTTAAATTCTTTTGAGATACCCGTCCCCGATTATGAAGGACCCTGTCAACCGTTGCAATAGAAACTCCGGATCGTATGGCTACATCTTTAATAGTCGGCTGCTGATTTTTCATAATCTTTCTCTGCGATGATCTCTGATAGCTGAATCAATCGACGATTCGAATTTCGGTGCTTCCCCGGGAAAAATAACGCATCAGCCGGAAAAGTATCTTTCTGTTTTTCTCGAACTTCTGATGATAAACGTTGGCGCCGGTGAACAGCCGGTTATCGTCCTGTCAAAATATTATCATCGATAAAAAAATCGGGGGAGCCTTTTCCGACATTTTCACAAAAGTAACAATTTCCGCCCCGGTATTGGCCTTCTGCGTCTGTCCCGGATTCCGCATCTCCGACCGCTGCTGATGTGATGAAAAGATGCTCCAGTTTGCCGCCGCCAAAGCACAAACTTGAGACTTGCTGAGCCGGAAACGAATATTCACAGAGCAGTGTTCCTTGCGGAGAAATTTTCCGAATGCAGCTGCCGCCCCAGAGTGCGGTCCAGATATCACCGTTGGCGTCGACTGTCATTCCGTCCGGGACAGCGTTCTCTTTTTCCACCGTATACAGAACTCGCGGCGTATGGATGGCCCCGGTATTCATATCATATTGATATGCCGTAATTTTCCGGTCGCCTGAATCGGTATGATAAAACACATTGCTGTCCGGCGAGAAGCCCATCCCGTTGCTGATTTTTAAGTCTGAGAGCAGAATATCCGGCGTCCTCTTCCGCGAAAAAACATATAAATTCCCCCCTGAATGGGATTCTTTCAGTGTTCCGGCAAAGATCCTGCCGGTCTTATCGCATGCGGCGTCGTTAAATCGTTCGTCTCGCGGCAGATCCATCTCAAACAGGCAAATCGGTTGGGTATAACCGTCTGCGGACCAGCGGGAAAGCAGCAGCCCTTTTCGGGTGAACAGGAGCAGATCATAGCGCCGGGTGAACAAAAAGGCGCCGGTTTCATACTCGCATTGAAAAATGGGCTTGTTTTCGTTTGTGGCGGGATCATATGCAAAAATTGTACCGGCCAGAATATCCGTCCAGTAAAACATTTTTGTATCGGCCCGCCAGCGGGGGCCTTCCCCTAAGCGGGCGTCGGAGTGGATCGTAATAACGTTCATGATTTTCTTTTCACCATTCCGCAACGCTTCCGTCTTCCAGCCGGAGAACCGGATTTTTCCAATTATGTCCGGTTTTGGCCATTTCCCGGATGGCCGTTTCGTTCACTTCAATTCCCAGACCCGGTCCTTTCAGCAATTCAATATAACTGTCGTCAAATTGAAAAACAGCGGGATCTTTTACGTAAAGTCCCATCTCATTCCCTTTGTTATAGGCCATTCCCAGACTTTGCTCCTGGATGCAGGCATTAATGGAGGCAAAATCCACTTGCAGACAGGCGGCGAACGCCACCGGACCTAATGGGCAATGCGGTGCGATCGCCATATCATACGCTTCGGCCATTGCGGCGATTCGCCGTACTTCTGAAATTCCGCCGGCGTGGCTCAGGTCAGGCTGGATGATGTCAACACAGCCAAGCTGAAAGATCCGTTTGAAATCCCAGCGCGTGTAACAGCGTTCTCCGGTTGCCAGCGGAATGTTGGTATGCCGGTGAAGTTCAGCAAATGCTTCCAGGTTGTCAAAGAGCAGCGGTTCCTCGATGAAAAGGAGTCTGAATGGTTCCAATTCTTTTAATAACGTTTTCGCGGTTCCTTTATGGACCCGGCCATGAAAATCAATTGCAATTCCATAGTTATACCCGATTTTGTCACGGATCGCGGCAACCTTCGCCAACAGTTTGTCGATCGCCTGATTATCGTTGATCCAGCTGCCGGCATCCATGCCGAGCATCTTGATATTCCTAAATCCGTGGGAGACCCGATCTGCCGCGCAGGCTGCCGCTTCTTCCGGAGTCCCGGAATCGATCCAGCTATAGACAGACATTTTATCGCGGACTTTTCCTCCCAGCATCTCGTAAACCGGCACACCCAAAGCGCGGGCTTTGATATCCCAGACAGCCTGATCGACGCCGGAGAGCGCGCTGGAAAGGACCGGCCCGCCACGATAAAAGCCGCCGCGATACAAAACCTGCCAAAGATCTTCCACATCCCGATAATCTGCGCCAAGAATATATTGGCTGATCTCGTTGACCGCAGCCGCGGTTGTATCCGCTCTTCCTTCCACCACCGGTTCGCCCCAGCCGGTCAGCCCGTCATCCGTTCCTAATTTCAACAATAGCCAGCGCGGCGCAATTTTAAAAGTTTCAATGCTTGTGATTTTCATCTTTTCCTCTTGTTTCGTTGTTGTTGGAAGGCTCCGGTTTACAGATAGTCGTTTTCGGGCAGGATTGGGAGCAGCGCTCCGCCGTCGATCGTTACACAATTGCCCGTCATATAAGCGCAGGCATCGGAAGCCAGATACGTGATAATTTCGGCAATTTCGGCGGGTTCTGCGAAGCGTTGTAATGGGATGCGCTTTTTTGCCAGCTGAACCGGGTGATCCGCCGGCCAACCGACGTCGGTATATCCCGGAGCGGCAGTGATCACCCGGATTCCATAAGGCGCCAACTCCATTGCGGCGTTTTTCCCGAACTTTGTCAGCGCGGCTTTTGTCGGACCGTATATATTTGCGTTGGGCCAGCAGCCGTCAGCATGATTGGATGAAATATTGATAATGAGACCCTGCTTTTTATGCTGGACCATATTCTGTGCGGCGATCTGAGTTCCGAAAAAAACACTTTTCCAGTTTGTGAAAGTAATTTTCTCCCATTGCGCTTCGGTGACTTCCAGAAACGGATAAAATTCGCTGACCCCGGCATTATTGACCATCAGGTCAATCGAGGTGAACGCTTTGAAGAATTGATCAAACATAGCTCGCAAGGCGGCCGTATCCGATACGTCTGCCTTCAGCGGAATTGCCCGGCCGCCGGATTTTTTGATCCGGTCGCAAATTTCAAGCGCATTTTTTTCGCTGTGAAAATAATTTACCCCGACAGCGTATCCCTTCGCAGCAAGCGCCAATGCGATTTCCCGGCCGATTCCATGACTGGCACCGGTGACCATGGCTGTTTTTCTGTTCATAAGTTAAATCCTCTTGTCATATTTGTGTGCGTTACCATAGTGTTTGGCTGCCCATTTTTTGAGAAAAATGTTACTGATTCTCATTATATGATACAGGGTTCAGAAGTCAAGATTGAGAAAACTTCGGAGCACAGCGGGAATCTATAAAATTGAAACTTGAACATGCTGAAAATAACTGATTTTTTAGGATAAGCGTCATGAAAAAGGTGACATTTCGCCATTATTATGCGGTACCGATAACATTTATGTCGAAAATCCACTTTCAGCCCTTCTTGACGAATAGAAAGCGAACTATTAGAATCTTTTCATACGAATGTTGAGCTGAATCAGAGCATGAGGTTGTGACGCTTTCTTTTTTTTCTTGATGACGTAACGGTCGTTTCTGCTTCGTAGAATGCGTTATGTGTTAACGGTAACACACGATATAAGAAATGGCCCGGAGAAAGAATGGAATGAGCAGCTTCTTGAAGAAGGAGGCATCTGTCTTGGATCGTTATGTCGAATTTAAACATATTGATAAATTTTTTCCTGGTGTCCATGCGTTAAATGATATTTCTTTTTCGGCAAAAAGCGGCTTGGTTTATGCTTTTTTAGGCGAAAATGGTGCCGGGAAATCAACGCTGCTGAAAATATTGAACGGGGACTATCAGCCTGATAACGGGGAATTCAGCATTGACGGTAAACCCTGTCATTACAGCTCTCCTAAAGACGCGATTGAAGACGGTGTCAGCGTTATTTATCAGGAACGTCAGGTCATTCTTGAAATGACCGTTGCCGAAAATGTTTTCCTGGGTCAATGGCCTTGTAAGCGGGGCGGTAAAGTTGATTTCGACCTGATGAATGCGAAAACCTATGAGATCGCAAAACGGTTTGGTTTAGAAATCAACCCGGATGAAAAAGTCAGCAATTTGAGCATTGCTCACCAGCAGATGGTTGAAATTATGAAAGCGGTTAACCGGAATGCACGGGTGTTTGCATTCGATGAACCGACGGCCAGTTTAAGCGATAAAGAAATTGAAATTCTATTCAATATTATCCGGCAGCTTCAGGCGGAGGATAAAGTTATTTTTTATGTTTCCCATCGGATGGATGAAATTTCGCAAATCGCACAGAAAGTGGTTGTTTTTAAAGATGGCAGCCTGGTTGGCCTGGTGGATTGTGATCAAGTGACAGACGATGATTTGATCCGGATGATGGTGGGCCGTCCGCTCGGAGCCGTATTCGCTGATCTTTCCAGAAATGAGACAATCGGTGATATTGTCCTGGATGTCCGGCATCTATCAACAGCCAAAGTCGATGATATTTCTTTTCAGGTGAGAAAAGGTGAAATTCTCGGCTTTTCCGGTTTGGTTGGGTCCGGCAGGACGGAAATCATGCTGGCGTTGTTTGGGCTTGATCCGGTTCTCGGCGGCGAAATTTTTCTTGAAAGAAAACGCATCCAGCCCCAATCTCCTGCGCAGGCAATTGCGCTGGGGCTTGCGATGGTGCCGGAGGACCGGAAAATTCAGGGAATCCTGCCCAATATCTCGGTAAAAGGAAATATTTCGATCTCAGTTCTCAAACGGTTTTTGAAAATGCTGGGGAGGATTGATTATTCGAAGGAAGATCAGATTGCCCGCGAAGCGATTGAGAAGTTTGATATCAAAACGCCGGATGCGGAAAAGCTCATTTCGCAGTTATCCGGCGGGAATCAACAAAAAACAATCCTTGCCCGTTGGCTGGAGACGGATCCGAAAGTCTTGATTTTGGATGAGCCGACGAAGGGGATTGATGTCGGCGCAAAGTCGGAATTCTACCGGATTATTTGTGAATGTGCCAAACTCGGAATGGCTGTTATTGTGATTTCCTCCGAATTACCGGAAATCATCGGGCTTTGCGACCGGATTATTGTGGTTCGCGAAGGATCAATTTCCGGTGAGGTGCTTCGAAAGGACGCAACGGAAGAGAATGTCCTGAAATATGCCATGATCGATCAGGAAAACATAGAAGGGGAAATCAAGAAATTATGAACCGTACGCTGATGGAGAAGATTAAGAAAAGCGATTTTTCAGACAAAATTTCGTTGATTATCGCGTTAATTGTCCTGGTGTTTGTTTTTTCGTTTTTTAATAAGAACTATTTTTCAAGCCGGAATCTGATCAATATTCTGGTCGCTTGTTCGCTGATGGGGTTTGTCGCCATTGGCGAAACAAAATTGATTATCGCCAACCTGATTGACCTTTCTGCCGGGTCTGTGGCAGCTTTTGCCGGCGTTTTCTGCGCGGTTCTGATGCAGATGGGGGTGAACCCGTTCCTGGCGCTGCTGCTTGGCGTCGCATCGGGATGTTTCGTCGGACTTTTGAACGCGGTGCTGATCAATCATCTGAAACTTCAGCCGTTTATCGCGACATTGGCGATGATGTCGATTGTTCGCGGTTTTGCCTATATTATCTGCAATGGGCGGGCTGTCCCGATCACCAATAAAACTTTTATCAGTTTTGGCACCTGGCGCCTGTTCGGATGGATACCCTTGCCGGTAATTATTCTCATCCTGGCATTTTTGATTTTTGGATTTATCCTGAAAAGCACGTTTTTTGGCCGGAGCGTCTATGTAATGGGCGGCAATCCTTATGCAGCCCGCCTTTCAGGGCTTAATCCGGAGATGATTACGCTGAAATTATATCTGATCACAGGCGGCCTTTCTGCATTGGCCGGTGCGCTGCTGGCGGCCCGCATGAATTCCGGTCAGCCGACAGCCAGCGTAGGGCTGGAGTTTGACGCGGTTACAGCTGCGATTCTTGGCGGCGCGGCGTTCACGGGCGGGGTTGGAACGCTTTTGGGAACTTTTATCGGCATGCTGATTCTGCAGGGTTTTAATACCGGGCTCATCATGCTGAATGTTCAGATCTTCTGGCAGAATGTGGCGCAGGGTTGTTTGCTGGTGGTTGCATTGGCATTCGACTATCTTCGAAAGAAGGACCGCACGAAGAAACTCCTGGAAGAAAGCAAACGCACAATCAAGTCATAAACGGGTTCCGTTTGGCCCGTCATTTTTACGTTTTTCAGAAAAAGGAGAATTACTGATGAAAAAATCACTGTTTGTTCAAGCCGCTTTGTTGGCCCTCGTGATGATGGTGCTTTCCGTTGCTGCTGTAGCAGCTGCCGACGAGCTTGTTATCGCCGGGATCTACAAAATGGGTGATGCAACCTGGTTTATCCAGGAAGGCAAAGCTTCTCAGGAAGTTGTTGAAGCGGCCGGCGGAAAATTCATGTACATGGATGCCGGAACTGATGGCGGTACCTATATGACCCTGATCGATACGGCGATTGCCCAGCAAGTGGATGGCGTTTTGACCTGTACTCCGGACCAGAACCTCAGCCAGGCGACCGTCGATAAACTCGCGGAAGCCGGTATCCCGGTGATCGCGGTTGATGATGCGCTGCAGGATGCGGATGGAAATCTGCTGGCGCCTTGGGTCGGCATCGACGCCTATAATATCGGCAAGAATGTTGGCGAGTGGGCTGCCGAATATATCGCTGAAAACAATTTGGCGGAAGATGATTCCTTCGCGATCATGCTGCTGACTGCTGACACGATTTCCAGCGTTGCCCCCCGCACGACCGGACAGCTTGAAGCGATTAAAGCCGCTTTCCCGGAATTTGAAGATTCCCGGATTTTCCGCGCGGATCATGACACTTCTGCCGAACTGGGGAATACCGCCGCCGCCGCGATCATTACCGGTAACCCGCAATTTTCAAAATGGCTGGTGCTGGGCGTCAGCGATGAAGGCGCACAGGGCGCTGCCCGTGCATTAGAATCCGCCGGTGTTGCGGAAGGGTCCATGGTCGTCGGCCTTGGCGGGTACCTGGCTCCGGAGGAATTTGCGAAAGAAGATTCACCGTTCAAAGCGGCTGCCTATTTCTCTGCGAAAGGCGTGGGCGGAACCGCTGCCGAAGCGCTGATCGCGTTCATTAAAGACGGCACGGAAATCCCGGAACGCTATGCGGTGAGCGCCGTTATTGTTGAACCGGATGATAATCTCGAAGAAATTATGCCGGAATACACAATCGAGAAATAACAAAAAAGATGCGGCCCCTTATTTGTTCAGGCTGGGTGACGGTTTTCGGACAGATGAGATAGCCATATCATAACAGGAATCAGGTTTTGTATGTTTGCAAAACCTGATTCCCTTAAACAAACGGCCTCGGATTTGCTGGGATGTTATGAAAAAAAACAAATTTGAAGAAATGATTCCGGCGGAATTGCTGGAAGGAATCCGTGAGAACGGGATCGCGTATATCCCCATCGGGTCAATGGAGTGGCATGGCCCGCATATGGCGATGGGCATGGATACGCTGAACGCATATGAGGTCAGTTTGCGGGCGTCCAGCAAAACCGGCGGGGTTGTGCTTCCTCCGACCTATATCGGGACCGAGACCGCTCGTGACCCGGAAATATTAAAAAAGATCGGTTTTTCCGGCAATGAATCGATTGTTGGGATGGACTTCCCCAAGAATACCGTTAAAAGTTTCTATTGGCCTCAGGAATTATTCGAGTCGATTGTACGCCACCAGATAGAAATGCTGCGGGATATGAGGTACCGGCTGATTGTGCTGGCGAACGGACACGGAGCGGATAACCAAATCGTAATTTTAAATCGTTTGGCGCAGGAATACAGCTGTCAACGGTTCCGGGTATTGCCGGTCTTTATTCTTTTCGAGGATGGCGGCGTGGGGATCGGGCACGCCGGGCTGGCTGAAACGGCGATCATGCTGCGTATCTGCCCGCAGGGGGTTGACTTGGGACAATTGCCGGCCCGCGGCCAAAAACTTTATAACGTTGATTATGCCATCGTTGACAATGAATCGTTTATTTCCGGGTCCACCCCGGATTTTTCGGTCCGTTATGACCCGAGAGATGCTACTGCGGAGACCGGAGAGAAACTGATTGCGCATGCCGCTGTGAAGTGCGCGGAAATTGTGACGAAGGCGTTGCGGGGTATCGATTGAAAAAGCAGGGTAACAATTCGGAGTGGTCAAGTGTCTTTTCTTTATCTTTTTTGTTCACTTTGACGATGTAAAAAGGATAAAGAAAGCACATTTTCCCAGAAAAAAACCGGCGAAAAGAAATTATTGTCATCCGACAGCGTTTGTTGAAAGGAACTTTTGCAAAATGGCAGAAAAAAACAACGAAAAGACAGCCTGCATCTTCAGAAACATCACCTCTGGTGTCGAAGTGTGGGAACAGCCTGTTGTGATTCCGACTTATCCGGTCGGCTCTCCGGATAAAAATCCGATGTTTCTCGAGAAACGCGTTTATCAGGGCAGTACCGGAAAGGTGTATCCGCACAGCGTTATCGACAAGATCACGGATGAAAAAATTGAAAAAACCTATCAAGCGGTCTGTATAGAGAATAAATACCTGTTTATTATGGTACTGCCTGAACTGGGCGGCAGAGTCCAGCGAGCCTATGACAAAACCAACGGATACGACTTTGTGTATTATAACCGGGTGATCAAACCGGCTTTGGTCGGATTAACCGGCCCGTGGATCTCCGGCGGAATCGAATTCAACTGGCCGCAACACCACCGTCCGAGCACATTTGATCCGCTGGATTACAGGCTGCTAGAGAATGCTGACGGCAGCGCTTCGATTGTCGTCAGTGAGATTGAAAATATGTTCCGTACCAAAGGAACCGCGTTTTTTACGCTTTATCCGGACAGCGCTTATCTTCAAATCGACGTCCGCTTGTATAATCGGACGGATGTGCCGCAGACATTCCTTTGGTGGGCGAACCCGGCAGTGCCGGTGAATGAATTTACGCAATCCGTGTTTCCTCCGGATGTAAATGCGGTCATGGATCACGGGAAAAGAGCGGTTTCGAAATTCCCGATCGCGACTGGAACATACTATAAATATGATTATTCTGCCGGCGTTGATATTTCGCGCTATAAAAATATTCCGGTTCCCACCTCATATATGGCCTATCATTCCGATTATGATTTTATCGGCGGATATGACCACCAGAAGAAAGCGGGCATTTATCATATTGCCGACCATCATATATCGCCGGGGAAAAAACAGTGGACCTGGGGCTGCGGCGATTTCGGAAAGGCCTGGGATCGGAACCTGACGGATGAAGACGGCCCTTATATTGAGCTGATGACAGGCTGTTTTACGGATAATCAGCCGGATTTTACCTGGCTGCAGCCTTTTGAAGAAAAAACATTTACCCAATATTTCATGCCATA
>CALAEB010000588.1 GCA_937890875.1 uncultured Anaerolineaceae bacterium
ATCAAAGAATTTCATGATCGGATTCGTCTCCTGTCCCGGCCAGGTTTCAAGCATATCTTCAAACCACGCGATCACGATTCCTTTCTCCACCAATTCGAAAATCTGTCCCGGGGTCTGGATCAATTTTTTCAGGAAGTCCTTCTGATACTGCTGGTAAAGCTGCTGCGCCTTGACATGCCTTTTCCAAAGTTCCGACAGGAATGAATCGAGCGAATAAACCTCATACCGGTCCAGTTTATAGAATTTCGCCGCATTTTCCAGCCCATAAATCGTATTCAGGCTGAAATTTTCCAGAAGTTTATTGAATATATCCCGCGGAAAAAAGTAATAATGGCCCTGTAATTCCTGAAAAGCTTTGAGTGTGTCCAAATATCCCAATTGAATGTTCCGGGCAATTTTTTTGGTGTCAAACTCAAAAGTGCCGCCAAGGTCCTCACTGCAGCGGATCATTTTGATATAAACACCATCTTTCTTTTCAATCTTTCGTTTTAAGCCCAACCCATTCACATCGATCACGATGATCTTTTGGTAACCTTTCCGGACCAGCATGTTGATTGGCATATTGTCATAAACGCCGCCGTCAATGAACCGGTCTCCTTTCAGCTTTTGCGGCTTGAAGATCGGGAAACTGGCCGACGCCAAAAGATATTTCACCATCTCATCCCTGGGGATATCCTCTTTGTATTTTTCGACAGGCGAAAAATCTTTCACAGAATAAGCCACGATACCAAAATCCATCTCCGACGCATAGATTTTATCCACGTCAATATGATCGCGAAGCATCTTTTCCAGCGGGGCCGTGTCCAGTCCTTTTTGCTGGACATATTCTTTGACCAATCCGCGTATGTTTTCGAGGCTGAACAAACTTTTCCCAGGATCAATCGTATCGTTAACTCCAAAAATATCCGACATTTCAATTTGGGTATACAATTCCTGCGTTTTTTTGTCGTCGTCCTGAAAGATCAACGCGCCATTAATTGCACCGATGGAAGTCCCGGCAACCCCGCCGATGGGGAGCCCGATTTCTTTGATCGCTTTCCATGCCCCAATCTCATAGGCGCCTTTTGTTCCGCCTCCCGAGAGAACCAGGCCGTAATCATTTTTCATAAAAGCACCTCTTCAACTATCAAGGATTTTTTCTTAATCATACAAAACAATAAATTAAACGCTCTATAACCATATACGAAGAAAACAATTCAATTGATGCAGTTCCAAAAGTTCCGCTCCCAAACGCGGCATCGCCTGTACAGATGAAACAGCGGGAACAGCAGTTCCGGAAGATCCGCGCCATTCAAAAGAAAGTCCTTCTTTTATTAGGATTCTCAAACCATCCCTTAATTAGATTATACAGTCCACAAGCGAGCGAATGTGCAAATAAATCAGCACCAATCCCGGGAATTCGAAACAGGATGGTCTGTTCCAAACAACACAATAACAAAAACCTCTTTTGCAAAATCCGTTGGAGCGTCAAAATTCGAATTATTGCATCAATCCGAATTACATGGGCAATCGTTCAGTTCATGATAAGCCATTCCAATTGCGGGCTCTCCGGCAGCCCGGGAATAACTTTTTGTTA
>CALAEB010000589.1 GCA_937890875.1 uncultured Anaerolineaceae bacterium
GGGCGGGATCCTGGTCGGTGTCCCGATCATGAATCTCCGCGGCGACTATCTGGCGATTGTTACGCTTGGATTCGCGGAAATCATCCGGATTTTAATCAACAGCAACCTGCTGGCTGATTTCACCGGCGGTCCGCAGGGAATTAAAAACATCGGGCAGCCCACCCAGCCGGCACTGATTGAGAAAATTTTCGGGAAACCGTTTGATGATAACGTGTGGTTCCTGTACCTGATTCTGATCCTCTTCCTGATCGTTTTATATGTCGTTTACCGTCTGCAATATTCCCGGACAGGACGTTCCTGGGAAGCCATGCGGGAAGATGAAACAGTCGCGCAGGCCTGCGGCGTCTCCGTAAGCACTTATAAAGTGCTGGCCGTTGTGATCGGGGCCGCAATTGCCGGTCTTGCCGGGGCAATTTATGCCTCCCGGAATACTTACACCGGCCCGAGCGAATATGCGTTTATGGTTTCCGTCAATGCGCTGGCCGTAGTGGTCATCGGCGGCATGGGATCCATCCCGGGAACGCTGCTCGGAGCTTTCATCATTAAGGGACTGCCGGAACTACTGCGCGATCTGGAAAATTACCGCATGCTTGTTTTCGGCGCGCTGCTAATCGTCATGATGATTATCCGTCCGGAAGGGATCTGGCCGGTGAAGAGAAGGGCCATGTCCGTCACGCCTGAGTCAATCGAAGTACTGAAAGAGGATTTAAAACCATGACCAAGAAGATCACGCATGTTCTGGAAGCGAACAACATCACGATTACGTTCGGAGGATTAACCGCGGTTAATGATGTGAGTCTCCAGGTTCCCTTCCAGTCCATCATCAGCATTATCGGGCCGAACGGCGCAGGGAAGACGACTTTCTTTAACGCGATTTCCGGGTTTTATGCCTGTGATTCGGGCACCATCCTGTTCCAGGACCGCCCGATCAACGGAATTCCGACGGATGAGGTCGCCAACCTCGGCATCTCACGGACTTACCAGAATATCCGCTTATTCACCAATATGACTGTTGTCGAGAATATCCTGATCGGTCAGCAGCCCCGTTTACGCGCCACATTCGTGGATACGATCCTGCAGACGTACCGTAATCGCCGGGAAGAAAAGCAGTCCATTCAAAAAGCCAGCAACCTGATCGACTTTGTCGGTCTCGGCGCATACGCGGATGACGTGGCGAAAAACCTGCCTTACGGCGCGCAGCGGCGCCTGGAAATTGCTCGGGCGCTGGGAAACAACCCTCATCTGCTCTTGCTGGATGAACCCTGCGCGGGAATGAACCCGCATGAGACCGCCGCGATGATCGAACTGATTAAAACACTGCGCTCGCAACTTAAAATCGCGATCGTTCTGATCGAGCATGACATGAAAGTGGTTATGAATATTTCTGATTCCATCCTTGTCTTGGATCATGGTGAAAAAATCGCTCAGGGCACGCCGGAAGAAATCCAATCCGATCAGCGGGTGATCGAAGCTTACCTGGGTTCCGGCACGGAGAATCTGGTTGAAAAATATTCGAAGCGAAAAGCGGAAAACAGAAAGGTGGATTAGCCATATGTATTTTGA
>CALAEB010000590.1 GCA_937890875.1 uncultured Anaerolineaceae bacterium
CGGGCAATCCACGCGTTAAAAGGCATTTCGCTCCAGGTAAATAAAGGTGAAATCGTCGCGCTGATCGGCGGAAACGGCGCCGGAAAGAGTTCCACGCTCAATTCAATCTCCGGATTGGTTCAGAGCGAAAATGGAACCATCACTTATCAGGATGAAGAAATCACCGGATTGCCGACCGATGAGATCGTACGAAAAGGGATTGTTCAGGTGCCGGAAGGCCGGCATATTTTCCCGAAACTGACCGTTGAAGAAAATCTGGAAATGGGAGCTTTTCTGACCAATGACAAAGCCAAAGTCACAGAAGGGATTGAGCGCGTTTTTCAGCTTTTCCCGCGCATGAAAGAACGTCGGACGCAGGCCGGCGGCACACTTTCCGGCGGTGAACAGCAGATGCTCGCCATCGGGCGCGGATTAATGGGCAATCCGGATCTGATGCTGCTGGATGAGCCTTCTATGGGGCTGGCGCCGATTCTGGTGGAACAGATCTTTGATATCATTTTTGATATCAACCAGTCCGGCACCAGTATTCTGCTGGTCGAACAAAACGCACAGATGGCGCTGGCGATCGCGGATCGCGGTTATGTGCTGGAAACGGGCGAAATCGTCCTGAGCGGGACCGGCGAAGATCTCCTCCGGAATCCGAAAGTACAGGCGGCTTACCTTGGCGGAGAATCCGAAGAGGATAAGCTGACCAAAGGAGATTATTACTTCTAAGACCCGGGGACCAATATTCATACCCTTCGAGAAAGGTAAAACTGTGGCTCTGCCGCTGCACGTAAAACAGCGACAGAACCACAGTTTTTGTTTTTGTACACGGTTTTTGACACAAAGCGGTATGCCTTTGTTATTTCAGCCGGTCATCTTCTTTCCTTTCACGGAGAAAAAATGCCTGTCCTTTTTCAAAATCCGACTACACGTCCAGTTCAAAATCCTTGCCCTCAAGATTCGGATAAATCACTTTGAGCGGGCTGAAATCCGTAACAGGGTTCTCATCCAGCAGAAGGACTTTCAGGTTTTTAAGGCCGGCCAGCGGGTTTACATCCTCAATCAGGTTGGTATTGATCTGCAACTCCCAGATTTTTGTCAGATCCGCCAATGGGCTCAGGTCCTGGATTTGATTTTGTTTGGCGTCCAGAATTTCAAGCTCCGTCAAATTGGCCAGCGGGCTCAAATCGTTGATCTCATTAAAAGCGATCACAAGCAATTTCAGTTTATGCAGCCCGCCAATCGGAGTCAGGTCGTAGATGTAGTTACCGGACAGATCCAATTCCTCAAGATTCACAAAATGTTCCAGCCCGGCAAGACTGCTGATTGCTTCGTCAGAGGGGAACTCATGATGCAGGCTGAGACTCCGCACCGCAGCCGCATCCTGCTCTGAAATCGGGCCATCCGGAATACCGAGTTCCCGGCGGACGGTGGATTCAAGATTCGGGTCGGAGAAAACCACCGTTCCGGCAGCGGCGTCCGTCGAAGGCAGTTCAAAATCCTTTTCCTTAAGATTGGGATAGATCGCTTTCAACGGCGAGTAGTCGGCAATCGCGTTGCCCTGGAGCATCAGTTCTCCCAGGCTGGTCATGTTCTCCAGCGGCGTCACGTCGGTGACCCGGGTATGTTGGATATCAAGGCCGCGCAGGTCCTTCATTTCAGACAAAACGCTCAAATCGCTGAAAGTTGAATATGCGATATACAGGAGCTGCAAATGGGTAAAGTTTTTCAGCACACTGTAGTCCTTCGCCTTACAATTGAAAAGCGCCAGCGAGCGCAGTTCTTTCAGGTCAGTTAGAGGCGAGATATCGCTGATTGGGTTGCCGCCCAAATACAGATCAGTCAGTTTCGTCAGGCCGGACAGCGGGCTCAGGTCGGTGACGGCGTGGAACTGCAGCGACAATTGCTCCAGATTCACGAAGGACGCAAGCGCCGATATATCTTTGATCTGGGTTTCCGGCGGGATTTCCGGCTGCCATGCCAGACCGGCATCGAGGTTGTGAACTAACAGCGCCTCGGCCACGGTGATATCCCCTTCCGGCTTCTCCATCTGGTCGCGAACGACTTTTTCCAGCACAGCATCATTAAATACGATTACTGCAGCCAGCGCTTCTGCTTCGTCCGCCGACGGCAGTTCAAAATCCTTTTCCTTAAGGCCGGGATAGGTAGCTTCCAGCGGTGAGTAGTCAGTGATCGCGTTGCCCTGGAGCATCAGTTCTCCCAGGCTGGTCATGTTCTCCAGCGGCG
>CALAEB010000591.1 GCA_937890875.1 uncultured Anaerolineaceae bacterium
AGACCGGTTTCAATTTGCGGGTCATAGAGGGTGAAACCGTCTTTTGTGAGCAGTTGGTCCGGTATCTCTCGCCCTGCGTAATTTTTCATTCCAGCCCCTCTTCCTCAAAATAAATGCCGGATGCTTCGGCCAGACGAATGATCCGCTGCGCGCGCAGCAGAACCGGCTTATCCACCATTTTTCCGTCCACATTAATCACAGCGGAACCGTTCTTCTCCGCCTCTTTCATGGCGGAAAGGATGCGGACCGCTTTCTCAATTTCTTTTTCCGTCGGGTTGAAAACCTGGTGGACAACAGGAATCTGACGCGGATTGATGATCGACTTCCCATCAAATCCAAGCTGTTTAATCAGCCGGACCTCTTTTTCAAAATTTTCCATATCGTTCAGATCGGAGAAAACGGTATCAATTGCGTCGATACCGGCTGCCCGCGCGGCAACAATGATTTGGGCCCGGGCCAGAAAAAGTTCCAACCCGTCCGTGGACCGGGATGTTTTCATGCTGGCGGTGTAATCTTCCGCGCCGAGCGCGATCCCGATCAGCCGGTCGGAAGCTGTCGCGATCTGATAGGCGTTGACCACGCCCAGCGCGCTTTCGATGGCGGCCATCATTTTTGTTGTCCCAACCGGGATACCGGCTTTTTTTTCGACGGTCGCAATGGCGAACTCCGTCTCGATAATGTCATCCGGCGTTTCCGACTTGGGCAGCCGGATGACATCGGCGCCGGCGCGGACCATCGCTTCAATGTCATCTTTCCCGAATGGTGATGACAGCGGATTGACCCGGACGACTTTTTCGGTTTTTCCGTAGTCCAGCGTTTTTAATGCGTTATAGACCAGAAACCGCGCAGCGTCCTTTTCCCTCAGCGCGACGGAATCTTCCAGATCAAACATCACTGCGTCGGAACCGTAAATATGGGCGTCCCGCAGCATGCCGGGGTTATTCCCCGGTACAAATAACATTGTTCTGCGCAATCTGCTCATATTCACTTCCATTGATAATCTGAACTTCCGCAGCCGCGGAAAATGGCGGTGGTAACTCGGGCGCGGATCGTGCAGTCCAGCGATCCCTGATCAACCGCCCGGACAGCCGCATCCTGAATGCCGTATTCCTGCAAGGTTTCCCGGATCACTTCTAAAATTTGATTCCCATATTGATTTTTCACCTTGCTGCTGAGATCAATATGGATGCCGGGAGATTCACTTTGTTCGATGTCGATCAGAATATCACCCGACTCAAGTGTTCCGGCTATTCCTTTTTTTAATAAATTCATTGTGCTTTCTCCCGGGCGGAAGCCCTTATGCTTTCGGGCCGAGCTGCGCAAGAAATTCCAGAATTTCGCCAGGGTTGGTATCTGGTTTTGCGTCCGGAAAGACTTTGATAATGGTACCCTCTTCGTCAAGAACATAGGTCGTCCTGACGACGCCCATATAAGTATTGCCGAACCGCTTCTTTTCTTTCCATACGTCATACGCTTTGATCGCGTAGAGTTCCGGATCCGCCAAAAGTGTGAACGGCAAGTTATATTTCTCCGCAAATTCTTTATGCGAATCCACGCTGTCCTTGCTGATTCCTACGACTTCGGCTCCGGCCGTTTTGAATCCTTCGTAGGCATCTCTGAACGTACAGGCCTGCGTGGTGCATCCGGGCGTATTGTCCTTTGGATAAAAGTAAACAACCGTTTTCTTCCCTTTGAAATCTGATAGTTTGACTGTTTTACCGTCGCTGTCATATAATGAAAAATCTGGTGCTTTTACACCGGCTTCCAACATTTTTTTATTCCTCCTTTCGAAGAACACTTTGATACTTCTATTCTATACTTATGAAAGGCGAATAACAAGGTTTAATCAAAGGAATTCAAAAAGATCTCTCGGCTTTTGGCATTCGAACCGAATTCGAATTTTTGAAAGGATCTTGATGATTCGAAATTTCGACGGACTTTTCGAATAAAGAGAGTGGACCGGTTGTTTTTTGTCGTTGTATAAAGTGCAACGACAAAAAATAGCAAAAAATCGGCTCTATATTTCAAATCTCTGGGAGAATTTACGCTTTCTTGATATTATCCGGGAAAACGACTATAATATTCCCGCTTTAAAAAGCATAAATTACTCTTTAAAAGGGTGAAGGTAACAGACCGCGCGTTTGTGAGAGGCGCCCGAAGGAAGAATTATGGAAAAAGTTGTTGTAAAAGCGACACGACGGAGTGTCATCGGGAAAAAAGTCGGCGTACTGCGCCGTGAAGGGTTTATTCCCGGCGTTGTTTACGGCCATCATATTGAGCCAATCGCAATTTTGATGAACCGGCGCGAAGTTACCCGTACTTTAGCAGGGTTGACGGCTTCCAGTATTATCACCATTGATATCGAAGGTGAGAAGCATTCGGCACTGATCCGTGAAAAACAACGGAATTATCTGCGGGATGAATTGATTCATATCGATTTTCAGGCCGTATCGCTGAAAGAGAAAATCCGCTCAAAGATTGAGATCACGCTTACCGGCGTTGCTCCGGCGGTAAAGAATTTCAACGGTATTGTGTTGCAGGATAAGGAGTACATTGAGGTGGAAGCGTTGCCTTCCCACCTTCCGGAACGCATTGTTGTTGACATCAGCGGTCTGGAAAAAATCGGCGACCTGATCCGGGTGAGCGACCTGTCTATCTCTGAGGATGTGACTGTGTTTGACGATCTGAATGAAACAATTGTCACAATTTCAGGCGTGGCGGTGGATCTCGCCGAAGAAGAACCGGCCGAAGCGGAAGGCGGTGCTGAGCCGGAAGTGGTTGAAAAGGGCAAGAAGGACAAAGAAGAGGGAGAATAATTTCTTCTTCTCGTTTCACAAGCAGTCAGGAGGGTTTTTCGCAGGTCGGGCGTTGGCCGTTTCCCGGGATATTGTAT
>CALAEB010000592.1 GCA_937890875.1 uncultured Anaerolineaceae bacterium
GCCGATATCTTCCAGAAATGAAGCTGCTCCGATGTGAATATCCATGGCCAGATACTGCCGGAACAACAGCGAGGTCACATGTTCCTTGCCGGCACTTTCGAAATAATCGTCGACGAAATGGGCCACATCGCCATATACCCCGCTTTTCAGAAAACGATCGATAATCGCCTTGTCGATTTTGGTTGTATCCAGTGTCTTCAGGCTGAGTCCGGAACTCTGCGCAACCAGCGGGCGGGAAATTTCATCATAAAAAACCGTCCGGTTTTTTCCGATAATATACCGGTAAGCGAAAGCGCGGCTGGCTTCGTCAAAAGACGCAGAGATTTGCTGCAGCCGCTGGACAGGCATTCCAACACCGATAAAGTAATCCAGATTCTGGTCACCGATGAACAGATTCTCCAATTCAGCAATACAGCGCCGGGTCACAGCGGCGGCCGGCTCACGTTCGCTTCCTTTGATTAAAATGGCCCAGCCCTCCAACGAACGGCGGAACAAAATCATATGATTTCTGACCGAAAAATTCTTCTGGATCTGGTCTTCCATCTGAATGACAAGCTCAGAATACGGCTCCCGGATCTCCTCTTCGTTCTGATAGCATTTAAACAAAATGATGTTATAACTCCGGGCGCTGAGCTCGATTTCAAGTTTTTTTGCTTTCTGGATCAGTTCCGGAACGGATAAATCATTTTCAACCAGTTGAGAAAAAAATTTCTGCCGCTGAAAATCTTCATGCTCCTGCATTTCCAGTTTATATTGGAGCCCCATATGCTGTTGAGCGCGTTCTTCTTCCACATTTTTCTTGATCTGCAGGATGGTTTCCAGAATTTTCGCGCTGGAGATCGGTTTCAGCAGATAATCGGTTACGCCGATGCTGATCGCTTCCTTCGCATATTGAAACTCATCGTACCCGCTGAGGATGACAACTTTGACCCAGGGCATCTCCTGCTTCACCAGGCGGCTCAACGCCAGACCATCCATAAAAGGCATTTTTATGTCGGTGATGAGAATATCGGGCTTGAGGTTCCGGATCATTGGATATGCCAGTTCACCATCGCTTGCCTCACCGACGAACTCCAGGTCATGTTCTCTCCAGTTGACCTTGTTTTTAATGCCCTGCCGCACAACAATTTCATCTTCGACAAGAAATACCTTCAGCATCTTTCCCCATTTCTGTATAGATACCCGAAACACTCCGTCTTCTGAGCGGATAAAACACCGTAAATGTTCTCAAGTGATTGGGTACCGGAACAGCAATTCGAATTTTGAAAAGCATTGCCTTTATTTTTTTTGAAAGGCAAAAATGCATCAAAATTCATTGTTTTTCTCTGCCATGGACTTCATGGATCGAATTCCCGCCGGAGAATAGCCCGGCGCTTTTCTCAATAGATCTCACAATGCAGAAGAACGAAAATTTACCGCTTTTGCCCCAACAGGAGAAGGGAAAACAGCAGCATTCATTTTATATATTGTACCGTTTTTTAATTTGAAGAATTAAGCGATTTCCCCTGTCCAGAAGGAATCCAAATTTATCAAGCGGAAACCGCTGTTCGTTTGTTTGTTGTGTTTCGCGCAGAAACAACAGAATCATAACTTTCCTTTTTTTGTCTGAAAAAAACCTGCATGCTTCGAATTCTCCGTGTAAACAGGTACGGAATCGATCCGGGGTATAATCGGTAGCATGAATTTCTTCAACATCGGTTTTCCGGAACTGATCCTTGTCCTGATCATCATGCTGGTATTCCTCGGGCCGGAGCGAATGACCTCCGGCGCGCGCAGTCTTGCCCGTTTTATCAGCCGCGTTGTCCGTTCCAACGCCTGGCGGGATTTCTTCGGCCTTTATAAAGAAATCAAGCAGTATCCTTCCCAGCTCATGAAAGAAGTTCAATTAGAGGAAATCAACAAAGAATTCAAAGACCTGCAGGCTCAAACCCAGTCTGAACTGAATGACATTAATCAGGAGCTTTCCGCGCGGGAAAAGGATTTCCGTTCCATTTCCGCAGAAATCAAAAAAAATACCGCTTCTCAGAAAAATGGTGAAGACGCCGCCGAAGACAACGACCGGGAGCGTGGAACGTGAACCCAATCGAGGAAGATTCTTTAACCATGAAGGATTTTCTCGCCGCGATGGGCGAACATCTCACTGAACTGCGGAAACGGCTTTTTATATCGCTGGCCGCACTGCTGGCAGGCACGGTTGTCTGTATTTACTTTGCCGAGCAGTTGATGGGAATCCTGACGCTGCCGATCGGAGGGCTGGGACAGCTCCGCTCCATTGAGATCACAGAAAATGTGAGCGCGGTTTTCCGGGTTGCCCTTCTCGGCGGACTCATCCTCTCCTGCCCGGTGCTTTTATATGAAATTCTGGCCTTTATCCTGCCGGCGCTGAAAAGCAACGAGAAACAGACGCTTTTCACCTTTCTGCCATTCACCATTCTGTTCTTCCTCGGCGGCGTGGCTTTCGCTTACTTCGTTCTGCTGCCGGTCGCGATTCCTTTTCTGACCTCGTTCATGGGAATTGAGACAGAGGTCCGCCCGACTAATTACATCTCATTCGTAACCAATATGCTTTTTTGGGTCGGTGTCGTTTTTGAAATGCCACTGGTCATTTTTATCCTGGCGCGGATCGGTATCCTGACCGCAAAACAGCTCATGAAAAACTGGCGGCAGGCCATCGTCATCTGTGCTGTGCTCGCAATGATCATCACGCCGACGGTCGATCCGGTCAACATGGTGATCCTGATGGTCCCATTAATCCTGTTGTTTTTCCTGAGCGTCCTGTTTGCCGCCATTGCCGAGAAGCGAAAGAAAAAAATCGAAGTCCCATAAATCAGCCGATTATAAAGCGGAAAACTGATAGGTCTGTTATTTTTGCACAACACAAAGATAGCGGACCTGTCAGTTTTCTTTTCAATATTCAAATTGCCGACCAATCATAAAATGAGAGTAAAATAAACTCGGCCGATGACATTTCAGGAAAAGACAATCCCGCGAGAACAAACATCCCGCCGCACCGGGCCAAGGAGAACATAATGATCCGTTTTAATAATGACTACAGCGAAGGCGCCCACCCAAAAATTCTCGAAAAACTGATTCAGACGAACGACGAACAAACCGCAGGTTACGGCGAAGATGAGTACTGCCATCAGGCAGCCGGCCTCATCAGGAAGCTATGCTGCAATGAAAACGCGGATGTTCATTTCATCGTCGGCGGAACTCAGACCAACCTGATCGTTATCTCCGCGGCTCTCCGCCCGCACCAGTGCGTCCTCTCCGCGTCCAGCGGGCATATCAGCGTCCATGAAACAGGCGCGATTGAAGCGACCGGGCATAAAGTCATCGCGCTCCCGGATACCGACGGAAAAATCAATGCGGAACAGATCGAGCAAACCTGGCTGGATCATATCCATGATGAAAGTTTTGAACATATCACCCAACCCAGGCTGGTCTACATCTCCAATCCCACCGAATATGGGACGATTTATTCCAAAAAGGAACTCTCCGAAATCAGCCGCGTCTGCCGGAAGTATGGACTCTATCTTTACATGGACGGCGCGCGGCTGGGATATGGTCTATGCGCAAAGGGGAATGACCTTGACCTTCCTTTTATTGCCGAGTGCTGTGATGTATTCTACATCGGTGGCACAAAAATCGGTGCGCTTTTCGGCGAAGCAGTCGTCATCGGTAATGAAGAACTGAAAAAAGACTTCCGCTATATCATCAAACAGAGAGGCGCCATGCTGGCCAAAGGCAGGCTGCTCGGGCTGCAGTTCATTGCGCTTTTTGAGGATAATCTGTATTTCGAGATTTCCGAACATGTTGTGGCGTTGGCGGAAAAAGTGCGGGACATTTTTGCGGAAAATGGATATCCCTTTCTGTATCCATCTCCTACGAATCAGCAGTTCCCGATCCTGCCGGATGCCGTTCTGCCGGCATTAAAGGAGAAATACGCCTTTTCCACCTGGCAGAAATTTGACGCAGATCACACGGTGGTCCGTTTTTGCACCAGTTGGGCGACCAAAGAAGAATCGGTCGCCGCATTGCGCGAAGATATCCGCAGATTGCCAAAATAAAACCGGCCGATCCTATAAAGCATCAAGCCGGCTGACATCCTCTCGTTATCGATCCACAGCAATCCGCATTTTTCCGCTGTTCCGGAAAAATTTGCGTCCCTGTTACCAAAATTCAAAATGCGGGGAGCTTCTTCACATTTCCGATTCCGGCTCTCGGCCGCTCGCGAGAACGTAACATCAAATCCGCAGTTTCCATCTGGACTGTTTGGAGGCATCGGCAATCTTTTTTAATGTATCTGCTGCTTCAGAAAGCCAGTCTCCCTGAATTTCTTCAACCGTACCAAGGTCACAGGCGGCTGCCAGCGCCGGGTCCATCGGAATTTTACCCAGCAGCTTCAAATGGTGCTGCTGCGCGATTTCATCAATATGGCTGTCTCCAAAAATTTGATGATCCCTGCCGCAGTCAGGACAACGGAAATAAGACATGTTTTCAACGATACCAAGGAGCGGAATTTTCATCATCTCCGCCATTTTTACCGCTTTGGTAACCACCATAGACACCAGCTCCTGAGGAGAGGTGACCACGACCAGGCCGTCGATCGGGATTGACTGGAAAACGGTCAGCGGAACATCTCCGGTTCCCGGCGGCATATCAATGAACAGAAAGTCAAGTTCCCGCCAGATAACGCCTGTCCAGAACTGTTTTACCGTGCCCGCAATGATCGGCCCACGCCAGATAACAGGATCGGTATCATTCGCCAGCAATAAATTAATCGAAATAATTTTGACGCCGTTCTTACTGATAACGGGAAAAATTCCTTCATCGTTCCCGGTCGCTTTTTTCTTCAATCCAAACGCCTTGGGAATGGACGGTCCGGTAATATCGCAATCCATAACCCCGGTCAAAAAACCGCGCCGGTTCATCTCTGCCGCCAGCAAAGAGGTCACCAGTGTCTTTCCCACACCGCCTTTTCCGCTGATCACACCGATCACTTTCTTGATCCGGCTGAGCGGATGCGGTTTTTCCAGAAAATCGGAAAGCGGTCTCCGTTCCGGGCAGTCAACCCCGCAACTGCTGCAGTTATCATCACAATTCTGACTCATATTATTTCCTTAACTTTTTTTCTAATTATAAGAACAAAACGAAAAAGTGCGGCAGCGGATGGAAAACTTCAGGAATTCGAAATATCAGTCAAATGTCAAAAACCGAATTTGTTGAAAACAGAACCGCAAATCCGCCATTCTTTTTGGTGGTCAATCCTTTTAACACCCTAATCAAATAGGGTTCGAACGTCAAAAATCGAATTGCTGAAACAGAAACCGCAGGCACAGCGGTGGTATTGAAAACGTTGTATCCACATCGTACCAGGATGGTTTGCGCTCTCTGTCCACTTCGTTTTGCACGCTGCGCTTTCTCCTTTTATTCATAAACAAAGATGCGTAAACCCGGATTTGCGGTCATTTTGAGATATTCCAAATTTGATTGCATGAGAAAGTAAAAAATAAGGTTGTTTAATTCTGGTTTATTCCAATGTAAAAATTTTTCTGTCTGCTCTGTCATCCAAAGCATGTTTTGTAAAAAATAGGGAAAATATTGCAATAAAACGAAAATATTACTGCAGTATTTTCCCGCTTATATTTATAATTTTTACTGCTTCGCTTCAGCTGAAAAATTTATTTATGCAAAGAAACCGACATTATCTAACAACTGAGCAAAAAATGGTTCATACAAAATACTGGCCTTTATTCAGAGTTTTGCTATTTTCTGCTTGCATAAATTCTGTTTTCTTTTTATCCTCAAGCAGTATCGCCAATGAATTCGAGAACCCTTTACTAACCGTTTGGCAGTTAGCTTCATGGGAAACTTACGAAACAGCTTGTACAATTCTCACCGAGGATAGCCGTCTTCCCACGCACGAAGAGATCGGTATCGCTTGCGGAACGGATTTCCGCAGGCTCTGGGAAACCACGCCAGCTTGCAGCAATTCATTTATTGGGATGACCGTGGAACAAAGATGCAGTGGCCTTTTCCTGCGGGAAATCGGCAAACGGTACCGGTTTAATACCGAACCGATCGGAGCTGTGCCCGCTCCGGAGTCCGAAAATAATGCTGCTGTTCAGATTGAAATTCTCCATTGTATTCCGGGAAATGCCTGCGTTTTTCAGCCTGAAATTTTGTTTCAAATTGCTCCGCAGAAAAATAATTCACAATTCCGGAAAATCCGGATCAAGATCGCTCAATTTGAAAGGGAATGCCTGACTGATCGCTGTAAAATGGAATTGCCGCCCACCGGTGAAAAAGGGGAATGGCTGGAATATTGGGCAATGACGGAAAATGGAGATCAGGGAAAGCATGAGCGATTAAAATTCCGGATCCTGGAAAATTGGGATAGTGAGGGGAGTTGTTTTTTCGATATGATCAGCAAAGCCTATCCGGAAGCCGCATGGTCGGGCACCGATATTTGGTTCGTTTTCCCCTCAACCGATAGCATCCGCTCAAAACTCTTCGACACTTCTGTTTCAGCGGAAGAACTGGCCACCCATCAGAAACTCAGCATTCTCTCCAGTGAACTGATCTGCAGCGGCCTGGTTGATATCAGCCGATGTGAAAACTTCGGCCTGTTAACCAACGGCGCGGCCAACGCCTGCGGTGAAACAGCCAGCGAGAGTTTGGTATTGGATTGGCAAAATCGGTATAACAAGCAGGTGATCCGTGCCGCAAAACAGGACCGGATCCCGCCAAGAATCGTCAAGAGCGTAATCATGCAGGAATCACAATTCTGGCCGACCTCGAGAACAGCGCATGAGTATGGATTGGGCAGAATTACAGAGAGCGGCGTGGATCTGCTTTTGCGTTGGAATCCGGATTATTTTAAACTGCTCTGTTTGGAAACTTTTTTCGCTGCGCCGGACCTTTGCAAGCGGGGATTCTCTGCGATGGATAAATCGCTGCAAATAATTCTGCGCGGGAGCGCGCTGCGCAAAATCGGCACAGAAGCGGAGATAGATCTGCTGGCCGCCGCCCTGGCAGCCAGTGTCCGGCAAGTAAATGCATTGGTGCAAGGCGCTGCCGAAGCCATGAGCGAGCCTGGATCAACGTATGAGGATATGTGGAAATTCACGATCGCAAATTACCATTCGGGGAGTGGATGCCTGCAAAACGCTCTTCGGGTCGCATCCGCGCTGGGTTTTCCGCTGACGTGGGAAAATGTGCGGCATTATTTCAGCGGTGAATGCAAACGGGCCGAAGATTATGTGGAGCGCGTCTATGCTTATGGAAATGCCGATTAAGCTGACCGGAATTTCAGCGGATTCTCGGTCACTGGCAAGGCCTCAGCCGGCGCGTCACCGCAGTTTTGCCATCAACTTCGGGCTTTGTTCTTGTTGATAGAATATAAAAAACTCGTTAATTCCCAAATGGGTCCCCAAATTTCGAAATTCTGATTCTGGAAAAAGTGATTTATGATAAAACGATTCTGACAGTATAATAACAGTTAGAATGATTAGAATAATCATCAGAAAGCGACAGAAATTCAAAAGTTGAAGTTCGATCGCAAAAATGCAAAAGAATAATGGAATATCTTTTTTTCAAAATTCACTCCTGAAAAAGCAACGGAGGAAACATGACGCTGACTGAAAGCAAAACGGTCGAATTCAAAAGAGAATATACGGAAGAACTCAAAAAGACTGTCACCGCATTTGTAAACACCGACGGCGGAAAAATCTATATCGGCGTCGAGGACGACGGAAGTATCTGCGGAGTGAATAATCCCGATGAAGTAATGATGCAGGTTACCAACTCAATTCGCGATTCCATTCCGGACGCCACGTTGTTTACAGAGGTTGAAATTGAGGAAATAGGTGGGAAATCTGTCGTCATCGTAAATATCCAACGGGGTACGGCCCGTCCGTATTATCTATCCGGGAAAGGGATCCGCCCGGAGGGAGTATTTCTGCGGCAAGGTGCTTCAACCGTTCCCGCAACTGATACCGCTATTTTGAAAATGATTAAAGAAACCAGCGGCGATAGTTATGAGGAGGCTCGGTCTTTAAATCAGGACTTGACTTTTCGTGAAACCACAGCATATTTTGCGAAAAGAGGCTTAGCCTTCGAAGAATCGCAGAAAAAAACGCTGCATTTCATTGGCGATGACGGGACATATACCAATCTGGCGCTGCTTCTTTCGGATCAATGTGCACACACGACAAAGCTGGCCGTGTTTGAAGGTGCCAAGAAAACAATCTTTAAAGACCGGCATGAGTTTTCCGGCTCCTTACTTTATCAAGTTGAAGAAATCTTCACTTTCATAGATCGATTCAACAGCGTAAGAGCCGAGTTTAAAGGACTTGACCGAATTGATACACGAGATTATCCGCCGGAGGCCATTCGAGAAGCATTGCTAAATGCTGTAGTCCACCGGGATTATTCGTTCAGTGAAAGTACGCTGATCAACATTTTTGATGATCGGATAGAGTTCGTCACGATCGGAGGACTGGTAAAAGGAATATCGTTGGATGATATTCTGCTCGGGATATCGATCCTCCGCAACCGGAATTTGGCAAATGTCTTCTATCGGCTGAAGTTGATAGAGGCATATGGAATCGGAATGCCAAAAATTATGAGTTGCTATGATAATTACGATATTAAGCCGAAAATCGAAGTGACAGACAATGCGTTCAAAATTACGCTCCCCAACACAGATCGTTATTTCGCCATCCCGGTTCCGGAACAAAAAACGACATTGAGTGAAAGAGAAAAACAGGTTTTACAGTTATTGAAAGAAAAAGAATTCATTGTGCGCAAGGAAGTAGAAACAGCCACCGGCGTTTCACAATCGACAGCAATCACCCTCTTGCGCGGAATGCAGGAAAAAGGTTTGTTAAAAAAACTAGGCTCCGGGAAATTGGTGAAATATAAATCCGGCCTGTAACACACCGGGAAACAGCTTCTTTTTCGAAAAAAAAGCTGTTTTTTATGAATAAAAAAGGATGGATCTGCATCCCAATTATTCAGGCATTCAGGGTATTTTCTTTCGAATCTGGCTCAAGTGTCAAAAGCCGAATTGCAAAGCAGAACCGCAGATAATTGATTCGTACTTTCAAGACGCTGTGGAAAATCCTGCCTTGCTTTTTTGCTCAATCATGGATAGAATAACTCTTAAACAGGCGGCCATTTCTGGCAAATAAAGATCCGGCAGATAAAAAAATCGACGCCGGGCAGTTATTAAAATTTTCATATAATCTTTTATCAATCATCCGGCATTTTCGTGATAAAATAATCGTTCGTGTCGGTATGTGCATATTTAAGGCGGGTCGTATTTATGCGCCAATCTGTCATCTGACCAGGTGGAATATTTAGGAGGCGAATTTATGACAACAGCCCATGCGTCGAAATCCTATTCGCGGATTCCGAGTGCTACTACAATGCCTGATCTTATTGAAGTCCAGTTAGACTCCTTTATACGGCTCAAGGAAGAGGGCATTGCGGAACTTCTTAACGAAATATCCCCCATTGAATCCTTCAATAAGGGGATGAAGCTTTATTTTCCTGCCAATGATACGATTACAGAGGAATGGGGACTTAAATTCTCATTCGGGAAACCCAAACACAATGTTGATGATTGTGTCGAACGGGACCTGACCTATTCAAGCCCGCTTTATGTGACCGTCCTTTTGGCCGGAAGTGAGGTTTCCGAACCCTTAAAACAGGATATTTTCCTCGGCGACTTCCCGGAAATGACCGAGAACGGGACTTTTATCATTAACGGCGCCGAACGGGTTGTCGTTTCCCAGTTAATCCGTTCGCCGGGCGTCTATTTTGAGGCCCCGGTCGATCGCTCCACCGGTCACCGGCTGGCAATGGCCAAACTGATCCCGGACCGCGGCGCCTGGATGGAATTTGAAACCAGAAAAAATGATTACCTGATCCTGAAATTTAACCGCAAGAGAACTGTCCCGATCACCATCTTTCTGCGCGCGCTGGCCGCAGTTGACGACGGCATCGTCGGCGAATCTCCCATTAAAACCGGAAGCGACGAAGAAATTATCTCCCTGTTCGCTGATATCGACAACAATACCGATCGGATGTATATCGCGTCCAGTATCAAACAGGAGCCGGATTGGGCAAAAGACTACCCGAACATGGCCCTCCGCGATGCTGCGCTGATCGAATTTTACAAGCGAATGCGCCCGGGAGACCCGGCTACCATCGAAAATGCCAGGGCATTTCTGGAGGAGCAACTTTTTGATCAGCGGCACTACGACCTGGAAAAAGTCGGCCGGTATAAGCTGAATCAAAAGCTGGACCTGACCGAATACATTCCGAATGATCATCGCAACGTTACCCGCTGGGACGTGATCCGCCTGGTACGTCATTTAATCATGATCAACAACGGGATGGTGGAAAAAGACGATATTGACCACTTGGGAAATCGCCGGGTAAAAACAGTCGGTGAACTGATTTCCAACAAATTGCGCATCGGCCTGCGCCGGATGGAGCGCGTTATCAAAGAACGGATGTCCATCCGTGATCAGGAGCGCGTCACGCCGGTCAGCCTGGTCAATATCCGGCCAGTTGTCGCCGCGTTGCGGGAATTCTTCGGATCCTCTCAGTTATCTCAATTCATGGACCAGACCAACCCGCTGGCCGAGCTGCGCCACAAACGGACTTTGTCCGCGTTAGGCCCGGGCGGGCTGCGCCGGGAACGGGCCGGGTTCGATGTCCGTGACGTTCACCACACGCACTATGGGCGAATCTGCCCGATTGAAACACCGGAAGGCCCGAATATCGGTCTGATCGGGCGTCTGGCGAATTATGCAAAAGTCAATGAATATGGATTCATCGAGACACCCTACCGGCGGGTTTACAAAAATCTGCCGAAAAATGACCCATGTCTGGTCGGGCGGAAAGTCAATGAAACGCTCACCGCGGAAGACGGTACGCTGATCGTTGAAAAAGGCCAGCGGATCACCGCAGAAATGCTGCCCGCGATCCGGAAATTGGACAAGTCGATCATTTTCATCACGCCCTATATTTCCGAAGATGTTGAATATCTGTCCGCGGATGCGGAAGATAAATTCGTCATCGGACAATCCAATACCCGGATCAACGAATGGCATGAATTTGATGAACAATCCATTTCCAGCCGTCATTATTCCGATTTCACCACTTCTGCGCCGGAAGCGATCGACTATATGGATGTCTCTCCGCAGCAGGTGGTCGGCGTCAGCGCCGCGCTGATCCCGTTCCTCGAGCATGATGATGCGAACCGCGCCTTAATGGGTTCAAACATGCAGGCACAGGCCGTTCCATTGGTCAATCCTGAAATTCCGCTGGTTTCCACCGGCATGGAAAAATATGCGGCGATCGACTCCGGGCAGGTCCTGACCTCACCCGAAGACGGAGAAGTGATTTCTGTCAACGCGACGCAGATTATTGTCCGTGATTCGGACAACATGCTGCATACGCATCAGCTGCGGAAATATCAGCGTTCCAACCAGAGCACCTGCATCGACCAGCGCCCGGCAGTCATAAAAGGCCAGCGGATCAAAAAGCAGGAAATTCTGGCCGATTCTTCCTCCACCGTTCAGGGGCATCTGGCCCTCGGTCAGAATGTGATTGTGGCGTTCGTATCCTGGGAAGGCGGCAACTTTGAAGACGCCATCCTGATTTCAGAACGTGTCGTGATGGACGACAAATTTACGTCTGTTCATATCGAAAAATATGAGCTGGAAGCCCGTGACACGAAATTGGGGCCGGAAGAAATCACCCGCGACATTCCGAATGTCGGTGATGATGCCATTAAGGATCTGGATGACTCCGGTATTATCCGGATCGGCGCCGAAGTCGGCCCAAATGACATTCTGGTCGGGAAAATCACACCGAAAGGCGAAAAAGAGCTGACACCGGAAGAACGTCTGCTGCGAGCCATTTTTGGTGAAAAATCTCGTGACGTCAAAGATACGTCACTCAAGATGCCGCATGGCGAACGCGGCAAAGTGGTGGATGTAAAAGTATTCACCCGTGAAGAAAACAATGACTTATCCGCCGGGGTGGACACGATGGTCCGGGTTTCCGTCGCCCAGCGCCGGAAGCTGACTGCCGGCGACAAAATGGCAGGCCGCCATGGGAACAAAGGTGTCGTCTCCCGTGTGGTTCCGATCGAAGACATGCCATATCTGGAAGATGGCACACCGGTGGATATCATCCTGAATCCGCTGGGCGTTCCGGGCCGTATGAATATCGGGCAGGTCCTGGAAGTCCATCTGGGGTGGGCTGCGCTGCGGCTGGGTTTCCGCGCAATTACACCGGTTTTTGACGGCGCGACCGAATATGAAATCGAATCGGAATTGGCCCGTGCCTGGATGCTCGACAAAGCCTGGCGGGAAACCGGGAGTCAAGCCTGGGAATGGTTTAATGAACAAGACTATGATCCGGAACAGGTCGTTGACGATAATGAGGTCCGCCTGCTTTATATCGAAAATTGGCTGCAGGGAAAAGATTATGATTTCTACCAGATCGGCAATGACGAGTTTTCTGCCAAACACATCGTATTCGCCGAATGGCTTCGTGATCATGGGCTTGACCCGGATACAATTATCGACTGGGAAAATGTTCAGCCAAACGCGCCGACAGTCCTGCCGAAGGACAAGAACACAATTCTGGCCTGCCTGAGGCTCTGGATCGAAGCCGAAAGCAATTCAGTCGAACGGAAAGACCCGCAAACCGGCGAAAAACTTCCCGCATATGATCGGGCCGCGCTGGACAAGCTGGACGAGGCGGAATTGCGTGATATCGCGGCCCATCTGAGTCTGCTCACCGGTAATCCGGTACCGATTGTCGGGAAACAAAAACTGATGAATGGCAAATCCGGCGAACCGTTTGACCAGCCGGTGACCGTCGGCGTGATGACCATGCTGAAGCTGCACCATTTGGTCGAAGACAAGGTCCATGCCCGCTCAACCGGGCCATACAGCCTGGTGACGCAGCAGCCGTTAGGCGGGAAAGCCCAGTTCGGCGGCCAGCGCTTCGGGGAAATGGAAGTTTGGGCGCTGGAGGCTTACGGCGCGGCTTATACGCTGCAGGAAATGCTAACGGTGAAGTCCGATGATATTCAGGGCCGCGTCAGCACTTATGAGGCAATTGTCAAAGGCAAGCCCATTCAGGAACCGGGGCTGCCGGCCTCGTTCCGCGTTCTGGTCAAAGAGCTGCAAAGTCTTGGCTTGGCTGTAGAAGCCATCCTTGAGAATAACGAGGTCATCCGCTTCGGCAAGGAAGAGGAACGGGTCAAGCCTCCGAAGATGGAAGGCGGCCTGCTGGATCAGATTACCGAGCCCAAAATCAGCATGGGGGACCTTGGTTTGTAATTAACCAGAGAGTAATTGCTGATCTAAATAATTCTTATAAATAACGCCTCCGGCTGCTGGAAACCCCAGATAACAGCCGGAGTTTTTTTATACGAGCTGAGAGCAGAAAAAGAATTGTGAAAGCGGGCAGCGTGAATCAGTACCACAAAATTTACAAGCATGCGCTAGCATTGAAATATGAGGAGGCCATTTGTGTTCTTTTGTTGTTGCGCTTATTCAAAAAGCGTGTCTAAATTTCGAATTGTTGCCAGCTCATATCGAACGATGATTTCCGGAAAAAGTACCGGATGAACGGAGCATGAACCTGTTCCCATGGGCAATGCATGCCGATTGATCATACATGTTGATTATAGAGCAGCTTGATCAGCTGATTTGCTCTTTATCAAAATTGTAAGATATGGAGAAACCTGCTGACATCACCGATTCCGCGGGGCCATTTTTCTTATAAGATAGAGGGTTTAATCCGACTGCTTTTTTAAAAACTTTGGCAAAATAATTCTGGTTGGTAAAACCGCTTTTCTCTGCGATTTCGGAGATCGAAAGATCCGTACTTTTCAGCAGATGTTTTGCATGCTGCAGCCGTATTTGTTCAACATAACTGCTGAAACTGATACCCACTTCTTTCTTAAACAACTGGCTGAGATAGGATTTGTTCAAATAATTTTCTGCGGCAATTTTGCCGAGGGATAATTTTGATCCGAAATTATCCTTTGCATAATTGATTGAAGCAATAACTGCGGGGGAGTAGCTTTTTTTATAGCTGTTTGATTGAAGCTGCACCGTTCGAATCCGCTCTCGCAGCTCTTCCTGCAAACGATATGTAAAATTGATAGAGGACA
>CALAEB010000593.1 GCA_937890875.1 uncultured Anaerolineaceae bacterium
GGTAATTAAGCAGATGATAGAATCACAAGACGAAATTATCAAAAAAATTAAATCCCGGCTTGATGAAGCGGAACGGATCGCTGTATTCGGTCATATACGTCCGGACGGCGATGCGATCGGTTCGGTTTTAGGGATTGGCTGGGCATTGGAGCTGGCGGGGAAAAAGGTCCAGTTTGTGTTGGAAGATGATCCCCCGCGGTACGGCCGGTTTCTGTTTGAGGACTTTGTGGATAAGTCCCCTTTTGTCAAGGAACCGGAGCCGTTTGATTGTTCCGTCCTGTTGGATATCAGTGATATCCGGCGGGCGGGTGGCTTTTTTAACCGGGACGGAAGCCCAGTGCCGGACATTTGTATTGACCATCATTTTTCAAATGACGGATTCGCAAAAATCAATTGGATCGATGCGGAAGCCGCTGCCACGGCGGTTATGGTCGCTAAAATGATCCCGCAGATCGGCCTGAAATTTAATTTGCCGATTGCTTCCGCGCTGCTGTCCGGCATCATATCCGATACGCAGATTTTTTCGACAAAAAATACAAATCCGGAATCATTGTTGATTTCCGCGGAATTGATGGAGCAAGGCGCTGACATTTATTATTTGATTCAAACGGTTATGAAAGCGCATTCTTTTGAAGCCGGAAAATATTGGGGATACGGATTGGAAAAAATGCAACTGTACGGCCCGCTACTGTGGAGTGTGCTGACAGTAGACGATCAGAAAAAATCCGGTTATACGGATGCGGATGATGCGAACCTGATCAATTACCTCTCTTCGACCGAGAATACAGCGGTCACAGTTCTTTTTGTTGAGCAAAGCGCGGGAGAAGTGAAGGTGTCCTGGCGCGGGAAGCCAGGCGTGGATGTTTCTGAAATTGCGGAGAAATTCGGCGGCGGCGGGCATATATTGGCGTCCGGCGCGACAATATCCGGTTCGTTGGATGAAACAATTCCTTCCGTTTTGGAAGTTACCAGGGAAATGGTTGATCGCCCCAATTCCGGGGAAAAGACCGCTTGAAGGCGGTAATAAGGTAAAAAATGCGAGATGAAGATAGTCGAAGATTGAAAAGCGCCATTTCCGGCGTTCTTGTTGTTGACAAACCGGTTGGAAAAACGTCGCATGATGTTGTTCAGTTTATCCGGAAAGGCACCGGATTGCGGCGGATCGGGCATACAGGAACATTGGACCCGCGAGCATCCGGTGTGTTGGTGATCCTGGTTGGTCCGGCTGTCCGGTTGAGTGAATACCTGCTGACAGATTTTAAACGATATGAGGCCAGTTTTATTCTCGGCGCGACTTCGGATACTTATGATGGCGACGGGGTTATTCAACCGACCGGAATCGATATGGATATCAGTGAGGAACAAATCCTGGATGCGATGAAGCAGTTTACGGGTGAATTTGAGCAGGTTCCTCCCGCGTATTCAGCAATCAAAATAAACGGACAAAAAGCATATGATCTGGCCCGCAAAGGGAAGGCTGTCCAGCTGCCGAGCCGGAAAGTAACCGTTTTCTCCTTTGATCTGATCGAATTTAATTCGCCGGAGGTTGCTGTGGACATTTTCTGTTCCTCCGGAACTTATGTTCGTTCCATTGCGCACGAAATGGGGAACGTTTTAGGCTGCGGGGCTTATCTGAACGGGCTTCGCCGGACTGTCAGCGGGCAGTTTTCGCTGCGGGATGCGATCACGCTGCCTGATCTGCAGGCCTGCTTTAATGAAGGAACCTGGTATCAGCATCTGATTCCTGCGGCGGAGGCCCTTCGGGACATGGAAGAAGTTCTGCTAACGCTGGAAATGGAGTCGGAGATTCGCCACGGCAGACGGGTCCCGGCCGAATCAGCTGCTTTTGAATTTGCGAAAGGTGTCTCGGAACAGGGCGAGTTGATTGCGCTCCTTGAACTTTGTCCGGACACCGTTGAATGGAAGCCCAAGAAGGTATTTTATTGAGTGATTTATGCTGACTGAATATACTTCGTTAACCGCTTTGAATTTGCCTGGGTCCTGTGTCACTGTCGGGGCGTTTGATGGCATCCATCTGGGGCACCAGTCGCTGCTCCATCCGCTGATCAGTTATGCCCTCAACCAATCACTTCCTGTCGTGATGGTCACGTTTGACCCGATTCCTTCCGTTTTTTTTCAGCGCGGCGGGAATCAGAAAAGTATTATATTACCTTCCGAACGGGCTGAGTTGCTCCGGGATTCCGGGATCGATTCTCTTGTGACACTTCAGTTTAATAACGAATTTGCCGGACAATCCGCGTTTGATTTCCTCCTTCAAATGAAAGCCGCCCTGAATTTTGAGTCGCTCTGGGTCGGGACGGATTTTTCGTTGGGCAATAAACGGAAAGGAACAACCGAAGTGCTGCGCGAAATTTCAGGCGAACTGGATTTCAGCCTGCGCGTGATTCCGAAGTTCGAGATGGACGGCGATGTTGTCTCTTCGACCAGGATTCGCCGGCTGTTAACCGAAGGGTATTTGCCTGAAGCGAACAAATTATTGGGGTATCCTTATTTTTTCCGGAATCAAATTATTCATGGGGATGCCCGCGGCAGGAAACTGGGATTTCCGACGATTAACATGGTTTTCCCGGAAGAGAAACTGATTCCAGCTTACGGTGTTTATGCCACCCGGATTTACGTTCAGGGAGGAGTCTATCCTGCGGTAACCAGCGTCGGTGTCCGTCCGACGTTTCATGATGACGGTTTTGTGGTGGTTGAATCCTACATTTTGGATTTCCAGCTTGATCTTTATGAAGAAGAAGCAAAGGTGGAATTTGTTGAGTTTCTGCGTCCTGAGGTGAAGTTCGGTTCAGCCGCTGAATTGATTGACCAGATCAACCTGGATGTTGCAGAGGCGAGGGCCTTTTTTGCCGGTGCCTGGCCAGCGGAGAAAAACGGGGAATAGTCATCACATATTTTCTGCCCGGAAATTCCAGGAATTTGCTCCCGCGCGATCAAATTCCTTTCATATTTCAAAAATCCGCTTGCCAGTTTTCGCAATACCAACGTAAATATTCCGGGATCTGTGTACGCCAATATTCCTCATCATGATTGCCGGGGTTCACAAGCCGGGTGTGGGAATATCCCAAAAAATTAAGCTGGTCACTGACGGCGCGCCCGTCGTGCCGGTAACTGTCCTCGCTCCCGGTGTCGATATAGACCCGCAAGGTGTTCTCTTTTTGATTGCGGATCAATTCTTTCAGCGTCTGATCATCAAAAATTGTGCCCGGAATGCTGTGAAGGCCGACGGAACCGAACAGTTCCGGATGTTCAAATGCAATTTTTTCCGCCCAAAGCGCTCCGCGTGAAATTCCGCCGATCGCCCGGCACTGTCTTTTGGCACAGGTGTGATAGTTGGCGTCCACCCAGGGAATGATTGTTTCAAGAATGGTCTGGCCAAACTGAGAATAGTAGATTTCCTGCAGATATTCATCTTCCTGAATGGTGACGATCAAAAACCGGGGCAGGCTCATGGCGGACATGCCTGCCCGCATCTGTTCCGGCAAATCCAGCGCTTCCCATATGGTTTGGTCCATGTTCTGGCCGTGAAGCAGGTAGATTACAGGATATCCGCCGGAAATCCGCTTATCGTAACAGGCTGGCTGATAGACAGAAAAAGAGATTTTTGCTTGCGAATCGGTTGCCGACAGACTGATTTTTTTTATGGTGGGGATTTCGTCGGAGCAGGATGCTTCGATAGGACTGGCTGTCCGAAATATTCCCGACAGCGCAGCCAGGATGAGCAGATATCCGATATGTATTTTTCTTCTCATAATGGCTCTAATTATACACAGTGAAATATCTGCGTGCCGGTTTAATTTACTTCATCACCCCCTGAAAAACAAGATCCTCATCCCGACAGAGATACTGAACTGCCTGTCTTCCGGAACTGGCAACTGCGGGCAGTCCGCCGGGCAGCATGATGCGCTGGCCTGCAAAATAAAGATTTCCAATGCGCTCTGATTTGCAGGGATATTGCTGCCGAGGTTTACCTGGATATGTGACGGACATCCATGAACCACGCCAGGTACCGCAGTAACGCTCATAGGTCAGTGGAGTGGCGACGTCCCAGACCTCGACATTGCCCCTCGTCTCGGGGATGACCCGCGCTAGTTTCTCAATGACCGATTCGGCCAGTCCCTGTTTCTTCTGAGCATAACTGCCGTCTTCATGAGCCGCTTTCCACATGTCATAAGTATCGCCCATCAGCGCACAGGTGAGCGCGGTGCAGCCTTCGGATGCGTATCCTTCATAGTTTGCATAGTTATTAAACGCGATGTGTTCTCGTTGAATGCCGCCATATTCGAACAGTTCGGCAAGTGGAAAGAGCGGATTCTCCGGCAGTCCGCGCAGATCCGCTTTGACGCCGAGGCCGATAAATGTGCAGTTCAAGGGTTTGATCGCGGTGCGCATTTCATCCATCCAGGGCTCGTGCAGCGGCGTTTCAAACAGGCTGTCAATGGCGGTCAGCGTATCAGCGGTGACGATCACTGCGTCCGCTTCATGGAATATATCGCCGGCAATGATTCCTGTGACTCGCCCTGCTTCTACCCGGACCTGTTGGGCACGGGTTTTATACCGGATCACGCCGCCCAGCGCGATGAATTCTTCGGCAATATTTTCGGCCATGCGCAGTGAACCGCCCTTTGGATATCCCGAATCTCCGACCGCCAAACTGCCCAGCGTAAACGGAATGGCGTTGGCTGAAAAATCGTCGCTGCCCGCGATATTTTTCAGCAGCGTACGGATTCCGGGATGCCGGAATCGTCTGGCATATTCGCCAATGCTGATTTTATCCAACGCCTGCATCCTCGGCAATGCTTTTATCATCGCAAATAGCATCGAAAGCGGCGGGGCTGCTTTCTTTTTGATCTTTACACCTTTTATGTCCATGATCGGCATGGACATTTTCCCGAGTATCCTGATATCACTTATTAGAGAATTGATCTCTTTGGAATCCTGCGGCGAAACGCGCATTAATTGCTGTTTCAGCTGTTCGGGATCGCGATACAGGGAGATGATGTTTGCTTCACCGACATAGGTGAGAAACGGATCTCGATTGTAGATCGGATTGTTTTCCCGTAAGGCGCCGGTCTCCTGCCAGATCCGGTGCATCGGTGTTTGCGGATTGGATCCAACCAGCCAGTGCATGCCGCCTTCGAATAGATAGCCTTTTCGTTTCCAACTGGTTGAATTGCCGCCCGGAATGCTGTGCATCTCAAAAATTGTTGCGTCCAGTCCGCTCTGCTGGGCATAGACGCCCGCCGTTAGTCCGGCGATTCCCCCGCCGACAATAATCACTTTTTTCATTCGTTCTCCTCTCGCTTTGCCCGGATAATATCCACGATCCATTTCGCTTCGGGCAGTGGCAGCAGCGGGTTAAGCGCATAGGCTTCCACGGAACCTTGAATGGCGGCCCAAAAGGCTGTGCTGAGCGCAAGTGGATCGCCCTGCCGGATCGTGCCATTCTTTTGTCCCGCGATCACCAGCGGAACGGACTCCTGATAGAAATTTGCCGTCATGGCGATTTCCTGTGCCGCCTCAGGGATGCCTTCACTGAAATAGGCATTTCCCATCAGCACGAACATTTTGGCCGAAAAATCCGACGTTGCAGCAAACGCCAGTGTTTGCTGTGCACAATGCTCGAAAAATGCCAGCGGTTCCAGCCCGGTCAAATGACTGATCATCGCTGTCGGAACAGTGACGCCCAGTTGGATCAGCTCGATATACAGCGCCTCTTTGGACTCAAAATAGTGGAATAACAACCCCACGCTCATTTCGGCAGCATTAGCGATGTCCGTGATTTTTGTGGCGCCATATCCACGCCGGATGAATTGATCCAGCGCCGCCGCCAAAATTTCTTTTCGTCTTTTTTCTTTCTGTTCTGCTCTCGTTTCCATTGGTTGAATAACAGTTCATTGAATTTTTATTCAATTATAATCGTCCCGGTACCGTGATTCGTGATCCTTATTTTTTTTATGACAGGCGGTTGTTCAGGATGGCCAACAGTTTTTCGGTTCTTAACGAAAAAATAATTTGAATTGTATAGATTTTATTCTTTCTTAAAAACTCACATGATATACTTCGAACAATGAGTAAAGAAATATATATTGACGAAGATGGGGTCGGGACGAAGGAACCCGCGGCGTTGGGATTGCAATTTCCTTGTGACATGCCAATGAAGGTCATCGGGGTGAATTCGACCGATTTTGAAAAAGCTGTCTGGGATATCATAGAACAGCATCAATTGGGCGTTTTTGTGGAGGATATCCAGTCAAAACTGAGCAGGGAAGGGACCTACTGTTCGATCTCCTTCCATTTTCTGGCGGAAACGCGTGCTCAGGTGGATGCGCTGTATATTGATCTGACGGCGAATGAATTTGTAAAGTGGGTTTTATAGCATGATAAATCGATCTCACCGAAAACCTGACCGGCGCGACTTTTTGAAAATGATCGCCGGCGCCGCCGGTGCGTTGGCTTTCCGGCCATTTTTTGATGAAAACGAGCCGGCTGTGAAAGGCGGAAAGACTGCCAGAGTGGCTATTAAAAATCTAAGCGTTTATAAACAACCCTGGGACGAAAGCCAGATTCTCTATCAAAAGTTCCGGGACGACCTTCTGAACGTTTACTATGAAGTGAACTCTGAATATGGGCCGGGATATAATCCGGTCTGGTATCGTGTCTGGGGCGGTTATGTTCATTCCGGCCATCTGCAGCTGGTTGAAACCCGTCTGAATGAGGTGGATTATTCCGTCAACCATACGCCGCTGCCTGGAAAAATCGCTGAAGTCACCGTCCCGTTTACACAGGCTCGGCTTTTGAACTCGGATGGTTCCTGGCGGGACGTTTACCGGTTATATTATGAATCTGTGCATTGGGTTGTCGGCGTCGTTGACGGCGCGGACGGGCGCCCCTGGTACCGGATTAAGGACGAATTGTTTGATATTGACCGGCTGGATTATTATGTGCCGGCCGAACATCTGCGGATTATTCAGGCATCTGAACTTCAGCCGATATCTCCGCAGGTTCCCTGGACGGAAAAAAGAATCGAAGTGTCAATTTCGAAACAGGAATTGACCGCTTATGAATACAACCAGCCGGTTTTGGTGACAAAAGTTTCCACCGGAGTCCCCAGCCAGAAAGTTGAGGGCCGGATTCCGACCAATACGCCGACCGGAACATTCAATATTCAAAATAAGATGCCCTCGAAGCACATGGGGGACGGGAATATTACAGATGATCCGGAAGCATATGAGCTGCCCGGCGTTCCTTGGGTCTGTTTCTTTGAACCGGTCAACGGTGTGGCGACGCATGGGACTTATTGGCATACCAATTACGGAATAACGATGAGCCATGGCTGTGTTAACATGCCGAATGATAAAGCGAAATGGCTTTATCGCTGGGCACAGCCGAACGTCACCGAGTTCAAGATCGAGACATTCGGTTACGGAACGACGGTTAATGTTGTTTGATATGGCTGGCTCCGCCCGGAATACCGGCCTGAACATGTATTTGAATCGAAACGGCAGGTTCTCTTGAATCTGCCGTTTTAAATTCCGGTAATGACCCGCTTGCAGAGTTTCTGTGTTTAGCGTCCGGCGCAAAATGGGAGAATCACAGGCTTTAAATTTAATTAATCCGCGCAGAAAGAAATCCGCCGGCTGGATTTGTCAGATAAACTCCATGAATACCTGGTTGGATATGAAAATACGATCCTTTCGCAGCAGCAACTGCCGCTCCGGTCCGTATTCAATGAGCCCTTTGGCAAGCAGCCGCTCGATCTGATAATGAAAAATCTCTTCCTGTGTAACACTGAACCGCTGTTTGAATCTCTCCGGCGAGGCTCCTGTCTGCAGCAGTCTTAATCCGAGAATCATGAAGTCCTGCATCTCCATCAATTCCGTCTGCGGAATAACCTCGCTCGCCGCCGGAAAACCTGTTTTGTGGTTTTCCGCCTTTTGCATCGCCTCGATATAGGTCTCGATGGAAGTGTGATTTTTGGTGCGGATATGGTAAACGTTTCCGTGTGCTCCGGCGCCTAAGCCTAAATAAGGTTGTGTCAGCCAATATTGGGTATTATGGCGGCTTTGCACCTCTGCTGTACGAGCCCAGTTCGATATCTCATAATGGAGAAAGCCATCTTTTTCGAGGATTTCTTCTGCGGCCTGATACATTTCCGCCGTCCGGTCATCATCCGGCGGATCGAGCTGGCCCAGTTCAATCCTTCTTTTCAGCGGCGTACCCTCTTCAACGCTGAGTGCATACAGCGAAATATGCGCCGGATCGAGGGAGAGCGCGGTTTCAAGCGATTTCCGCCAGCTTTCCATCGTTTGCTGCGGGAATCCATAAATCAAATCCAGGCTGAAATTATTGATGCCGGCCGATTTCAGATGTTCGACAGCTTCCAACGTTTTTTCCGGCGTATGCCGCCTGTCCATCAGCGTTAATTCACGCGGATCGGCTGACTGCATCCCAAGGCTGACCCGATTGATGCCGGCGTGCCTGATTTGTCGGACCAGATCTGCATCCGCATCACCCGGATTCATCTCAAGCGTTACTTCGGCGTCTTCGCGAACATCGAAGGCTGTCCGTATCGTTTCCATGAGGGTGTTGATTCCCGCTGCGGGCAGCAGCGACGGCGTCCCGCCGCCGAAATAAATACTGTGAACCGGATTATTCAGTACCAGCAGGTCACGGCTGATCAGAATCTCCGCCTGAATGGCTTTCAGATAGTCAGGGATCAAGGATTCTTTTCCGGCGTAAGTGTTGAAATCACAATAGCCGCAGCGACTGGCACAGAACGGAATGTGCAAATAAAGTGAGAGCGGCTCATTCATGAGCATACTATACCATGATATAATTTCGATTGCGCCTGTGTTTGGTGCGGCTTTTTAAAATTCATTACATGTGAAAAAGGGTGATTATTGGACGGAACAGCAATTCAAAATACGGAACCGCGGACAATCCTTTCAAAGGATTTTGCGGATTTTGGACGCTTGCGGAGGATGGCTCCTTTGCGGACAGATAACAGGATCCCGGAATTTTCATCGATCGTAAAAGCGTTTGGTTGGGGGCCTTGTCAGAATTTCCCGGCAATATTTGAACGCTGTTCATGTTCCCGTTTCTTCACTTATAATGAATGAAACAAAAAAAGAATTCCTGATTGAGTTGATGCATGAATCTAAATTCAGAAGCTTCCAAGATGCCTAAAACCAAAATCTGCCCTACCTGCGGCACCCGGATGAATGAAACAGCGACGCGCTGTTTAGTTTGTGGACGGACCTTTGGCAGCGCGGCTGAAGACGCCGGTAAACCTCAGCGGAGCGCTTCCGCAAAAACGCCGGGACTTAATAGAAAACCGCGGCTGCCTGAAGTCACACTCAGCCTGCCGATTGCGGCCGGGCTCGCGATCCTTATTTTGGGAGCCGGAGCCGCGATTGTCTTCTTTATGCTTCAGCAAACGGGGCGGGTTGTGGAACCCACCGCCACTGCTACCAATACTGCAACGGCGACGATAACTTTCACGCCGACGACGACATATACGCCGACGATGGAGATGACCGCGACGCCGCTGGCGCCGATCGAATATACGGTGAAAGAAGGCGATTTATGCGCATCGATCGCCGCGTTATTCGAGGTATCGATCCCCAGTATTGTTCTGGAGAATAACCTTTCTTCAGATTGTTATCTTTCTCCGGGCCAGGTGCTGATGATCCCCCAGCCGACGCCGACGGTTACACCGTTCCCGACCGGAACACTGACCGGCTCTGAAGCGACGCTGGCCGCCTGCGGTTCGTATGATTATGTGGTTGCCAATACCGATACACTTTTCGGAATTGCGCTGAACTTCGGCGTTTCAACGGATATTATCCGTGAATATAATGGCTTGGCCAATGATATTGTGGTGGCTGGCTCGACCATTCATATTCCGCTTTGTGAACGGGTCACACCCGGTCCGACCTCCACTCCGACCAATCCGCCGCCTTATGAGGCGCCGAATTTGCTTTTGCCTGCGGACGGGGCTTCTTATAATACCAGCGGTGAGACCATCACGCTTCAGTGGGCTGGTGTGGGGACATTGTTGGAAAATGAGGCCTACGAGGTCAATATCGAGGATATAACCGAAGGAACCGGACGTAAATTGGTCGATTATGTAAAAGATACAAAATATATCGTTCCGATTTCATTCCGCCCGAGTGATCCTGCGCCGCACGCTATTAAATGGTATGTTCAGCCGGTAAGACAGTCCGGCAGCCAGGAAGACGGAACACCGGTCTACACGTCGGCAGGCACGCGCAGCGCCAGCCGGACCTTTATCTGGTCCGGTGTCGCAGTTCAATAACCAGGACCGGTCTCAGAGAGACCGGCGGCGATCCAGCCCTTTTGTCCTGAATTTGAAATAAGAATAGCACGGCACAAGCGGTTATATTTTTCAGTTTCAACCGAAAAATATAACTGCTTGTGCTGATGTCGCGAATCAAATTGTCTGCGCGAGGAATTCTTTCACAACTTTTTTCAGTGATGCTTCCGGCAAGGCGCCAACTTGTTTTTTTACGACTTTTCCTTTATCAATAAATAACATTGTCGGGATTCCCTGGACGCCATACTTAATAGCCCATTGATTTTGTTCGTCTGTGTTGACCTTTGCGACCAGCAGTTTTCCGGCGTTTTCCTCTGCCACTTTATCCAACAGCGGCGAGATCATTCTGCAGGGACCGCACCAGGGGGCCCAGAAGTCTACGAGTACCGGAACGGCCGATCGTAATACGGTCTCTTCAAATCGATCGTCTGTTACGTGGATCGGATTGCTCATTTTTCCCTTTTCTATGGTTACTCCTTTTCTATTTGGAATCTCCGTGAAAAACGCGGAACATTCCATTGCCACTCGTTGAGGTGATTATAAATGCTCCGTATTAGAACTATATATATCTTTTAACCGATTCTGGAGACGATGCAATTAATAGCGGCAGCGAACGCTCGAAAAGATGAATTACCAGGAAATGGACGCCGGGATTGGGGTTCAGATGTCAGAAGTTAACGAACGGTCGAACCAATTTTTAGAAAGAATTTTGCCAGACATTTAAAATCTGTATTTTAAATCGCTGAAAACAACGATGTATAACAAAACAGATATGTTATTGTATTCACAATAATAATTGTATCCGTTATAATCAATTCATCAATAACATTCGAGATATGGGGATCTTTTTTGAATAAGACGGAAAGCTTGAGGTTCTCTTTTCAGATTTCGAATCACTGAAACCATCGGTGACCTTATCTGAAAAAGTTTTCAAAAAACAATTTTGCCTGTTGAGTGAATAAATCCAGGTTGGCGATCTTTTTTGTATGGTTTACGTATAGAAAAGCGCCGGGGAAAAGTGGCTGCAGGATACTCCGGTGCCTTGAAATGTGAGCAAAAAGAAAACTCAGCGGAACAGTTCCAGGTTTCGACTGACCGAATACAGCGGTACAGTATGGCTGATATACAAACTTTGCTAACAGAGGTGATTTATGCGTACTGAGACAATTGATCGAGATTCACCGGTTCCGATTTACTACCAGATTGAGACGGATCTCCGGAAGCGGATTTTACGCCGTGAATGGGAGCCGAATCAGAAGCTGCCGACAGAGGCGGAACTTGCCCGGGAATATGATGTCAGCCGTCTGACGCTGCGTCAGGCTTTAGCGGAGCTGGAAAAGGACAGGATTATAAAGAAACAGCGCGGGCGGGGGACGGTTGTCAATGGCCTGCCGGAACCATTTGTCAATGATCTGAGCTTTACATTGATTTCAGGATACCGGATCAAACAACAGCCGGGGCTTGCTTCCAAAGTGCTGGATCAGCGGATTGTAACCAATCTGCCCGCGAATATTCGAGAGAAACTAAAATTAGATCCGAGTGATTCCGTGATCTACATTAAACGTCTTATTTTATATGAAGGGAAACCACTTGCCGCCGCGCATTCATGGCTTCCGGCGGAATTGGTGCCGGATTTCGAGTCGGTTCCTTTAATGAACGATTCTTTTTCATTAACGCTCTCGGAACGGTATCAGCTGCAGGCGGTTTTGGTCGAAGATTATCTGGAAGTCGTTCAGGCGACGAAAGCGGATTGTGAGTTATTGTCCTGTGTTTTTGATTCGCCCTTGGTTTTGATGCGGGGAATTTCCTTTCTGGAAGGCGCCAGACCTTTGGAATATTCCCATACTTTGTTTTCTGCCGCTTCTGTCCGCTTTCGGTTTACAATGCGCGTTGATTGTACCGCCGGTTTTGTTCTTGAACCCTGAATTGTTCGTAAAATGACCCATGCAGCTTTGGCTTCCAGCGCCGGAAATCCATGCAGCAGCCTGCCGGGCAAACAGGCGCGTTATTCATTGTTCGGATGTTTTACCCGGTAAAAAATAGCCGGATGAACTGACAGATCTGTTGTAACACTTTTTTTGATTCGAAGGTTTGCGGATGTCGCTCCAGAAAGATAAATTATCATATGTCCTCATAACAGTGTGCACAAAGAGATTGCTGATTGTATTACATTCACTTGACAATTTCTTCCATCCAGTTAAAATGTATATAAGTTTATATATATTGATGTCTGGTATGAGCATTGCTTGCGCTCATTGCTTTTGTGGGAAGAATCATAGATAATGCAAAGAGGGCCTCATCCGAAGACAGAATACAAACATAAGGAGAATTATGAGTTTATTTAAAATCAAAAAGGGCTATAACTCTGTCAGCAAAACTTTCAGACTCCCGGTGGAATTAGTGGATACGTTGGAAAATTTGGCCAAAACTTATAACATTTCGCTTAATCAGCTGATTATTCAATGTCTTGAGTTCACAATGGCCAACTTAAGTTCTGAAGAAGCTAAAAAAGGTTCGAAGACAAAATCTGGCTGAAGCGGGCGGATGTTTTTCATGGGGCAAAATTTTTCTGTTTTTGCAGGAAATATTTTTGCCTGAATGTCAGCGGCGGTTTCTGGAAAAAGGCAGCAGAAAGAATCTTTTCCGCGTACGTTTTCAGACGAATGCCACCGGCAATCACAAACAGCAGGTTATCCCTGCTGTTTGTGATTAAATTTATAGGATGTTTGAGCGTCAAAAACCGAATTGACCGAAGCAGGACCACAAATCCGCCATTTTTCGGGTACTCATTCCAGACCTTATATCAACCGGTCATGAATTTCGCGGATAAACGCCGTGGTTGAAACGGGCTGCGGCTCGACCCCTTCGTAAAGCCCGGCAAGATCCCGGGTGCAGATTCCCTCATCCAGCGCCTGCACAACACAGTTTTCCAGTTTGCGGGAAAATTCGATTAATTCCCGGTTTCCATCCAGTTCCCCGCGTTTTGCCAGCGCTCCGGACCAGGCAAAGATTGTCGCCACAGGATTGGTGGAGGTCTCTTCCCCTTTCAGATAACGGTAGTAATGCCGGGTAACCGTGCCGTGAGCCGCTTCATATTCAAATTTCCCGTCCGGGCTGACCAGAACGCTGGTCATCATCGCCAGTGAACCAAACGCTGTTGAGACCATGTCCGACATGACGTCTCCGTCATAATTTTTACAGGCCCAGATGAATCCGCCTTCTGAGCGGATGACCCGCGCGATTGCGTCATCAATCAGCGTATAAAAATAAGTGATGCCGGCTTTCGAAAAGGCTTCCCGATATTCCTGTTCAAAAATTTCCGCGAAAATCGCCTTAAATGTACCATCATATTTTTTGGAGATGGTATCTTTGGCGGAGAACCAAAGATCCTGCTTTGCGGCCAACGCGTATTGGAAGCAGGCGTGGGCAAAAGAACGGATAGATGAATCTTTATTAAATGTCCCTTGCAGGACACCGGGACATTCATATTCATAAATGGTTTCACGGAAAGTTGTTCCGTCCTCACCGGTAAAAATCAGCTCCGCTTTACCTTTCCCCGGGACACGATATTCTGTTCCGCGGTAAACATCCCCGTACGCATGACGGGCAATCGTGATCGGTTTCTTCCAGGTTTTGACAACCGGCTTGATCCGGCTGATCAAAATCGGCGCCCGGAACACGGTTCCGTCCAGAATCGCGCGGATTGTGCCGTTCGGACTTTTCCAGATTTTTTTCAGTTTGTATTCTTCCAGGCGCTGTTCATTCGGCGTAATGGTGGCGCATTTTACGCCTACGCCGTATTTTTTGATCGCTTCACCCGCATCCGTTGTGATCCGGTCATCAG
>CALAEB010000594.1 GCA_937890875.1 uncultured Anaerolineaceae bacterium
TCGCAAAACCTGCCGAAGCCAGTTTCTGGTTCGTCTCACTCAGGTAATTCAAGAAATTGAGTCCGGCAAAAAAATATATGCCGAAACCGGTCACAATCGCAACCATCACGATAAAGAGGATTGGTTTCTTCCCGTTTCGGGATTTATCGGTAACATTTCCGGTCATGAGTATCCGTTCCTTCCTTTCAGGAAATAGACGATTCCATCTTGGTCATTAAAATAAAAAGCGCGCCAGAGCTTTTATTCGGTTATTCGCAAGTACGCTTTAAAACTTAAATTGCCTTTCAATATGTTAATTTCGTTTTCGTTTATTCGTTGATTTCAGTCCAACAACCCTGTTGAGTTGAAATCAACGAATAATATTTTTCTGATGGCCAGACGCAAAGGACTTTTTCTTCCAAACAATCGGGATGGGAGGGAATACCTGGTATCCCCTCCCTTTGTTTCAAATCAAGTTTTACTCAGGCCAACCGGCGTCAATTTCCTTAACAACCGTGTCGATATCCGACCCGGTAACCAGGTTGGTCATCCCGCTCCAGAACGTGCCCGCGCCAACGGCAGCCGGCATCAAGTCGGAACCGTCAAAGCGGAAGGTTGTCGCTTCAGCCATGAAGCCGGCGATTTTCGCGTCGGTCGCGGTGGCATACCAGGAGGGATCCGCGTCGCGACCTGGGAACATCGCGCCGCCCTGACCCAGCCAGAATTTCAGCGATTCGCCATGGGTGAAGTATTCCAGCACCGCTTTCACTTCATCCCGATCATGACCCTTAAACATGCTGTTGACATCACCGCCGCCAAGGTACGGTTTACCGAATTCTTCATCGATCGGAGGCAGATAGAAGACGTCATAATCAACGCCCGGTTCAAGCCCTTCCGGGAAATAGGTGGGGATAAAGTTGGCGTGACGCACCATCATACAGCCGTCAACGTCATAGAACAACGGCTTTGCCGATTCACCAAAGTTGCTGGTGGCGATCGCTTCCCGCCCGCCATAAACAAAGCCGTCCGTAAACCAGATATCGCTCAGGATCTGGATCGCACGGCGCACTTCCGGAGAATCGAACCGCAGTTCGCCCGTGGTCCATTTGTCATAGGTCTCCGGTGAAACGGTGCGCAGCATGATATCTTCCAGCCAATCCGTCGCGAGCCATCCAGTGGCAGAGCCGGATTCAATTCCGACGCACCACGGCGTCTCACCGTCATCGACCATCTGCTGGGACAGCGCCATCAGTTCATCCCAAGTTGTCGGGACTTCATAACCGGCTTCCGCCCAGATATCCGGGCGATAGTAAACCTGGGACTTACCGCTGCTGCGAGTCCAGACCCCCGCCCAGATTTCTTCGCCGTTTTCATCGGTAGCTTTGCCGAGATCGATCCAGGCATCCGAGTAATTCTCGCGGAGCCAATCCTCAGAAACAGCTTCACGCACGTCAACCAGATAACCGCCGGCAGCCAAATTTTGCATCAAGCCGGGCTGCGGGAAAGAAGCGATATCGGGAGCGTTATCACCCTCGGCACGCATCTGGATGGTAGACGCAAATTCCCGGTTGCCGATATATTGAATATCGATCCCGGTCTTTTCTTCAAATTCTTTTAGCGATTCTTCAAAATAAACCTGTTCGGCGTCGACAATGGAACCGTCGACCACGACAACGGTACCGCTGAATTCGCCGTCATAGGCACGTTCAAGATAAGTCTTATCCTGAGCGGAAACAGCAGCAACTGCGCCCAACAGCATGGCAGCTGCTAACAACAACGACATCATTTTTTTCATTTTTCCTCCACAAATACCTACATAAGATTCCGGGAAAAACCGGAATTTACTCCACAAATTTAAGCAGTCTCCCGTTCGATGATCGTTAATGGAAGCTGTACATGCTGCAGCGGACGGGACGGATCTTTCATGCGGTTCGTCAGCAGATCGGCCGCGATGCGCCCGCTTTGGTCCAGGTTCTGCCGGATCGTCGTCAAACCGACATAATCCGCAAAATCGATATCATCAAAACCAATCACAGCCACATCCTCCGGGATGCGGATATTGTTCTCTTTCGCCGCCCGCAGGATCCCTAACGCGTGTAAATCTGCGGTAGCAAAAATCGCATCCGGATAATCACCGGAGCGGAAGATTTCCAAAAACTTCTGATAAGTTGCGTTCGTGTCACACATCACGTCATAGATATAGCGCGTTTCCAGTTCAAAGCCATTCCTTGTCAATTCTTCCCGGTAACTTTCAAGTCGGTGCAAATTCGGGAAAACGCTGTAATCCGTCTTGGTCAATTCGCAGGCAATTCCGAAGCGTTTCCTGCCTTTTCTGATCAGATAATCCGCGGCCATCTGCCCGCCTTCCCGGTCATTAATCACCACACAGTTGGCAAGCGGAGAAGCATATTCAATCATCGCCATTTCGATATGATACGCGTTAATTTTCAGTATTTGTTCCTCTGTAAACGGAAGCGAAAGGGTGATAATGCCGTCCATCCGGTTCAATTCGAGCATTTCAATGAAATGGTCCATATGATTTTTGGACGCCACACTGTAAACCTGGAGTTCGTAATTTCTGCCGGCAAAAGCCACCGCGATTCCGCGCAGCCGCTGAACGAATGAGTTGGCCGTAAAATGCGGAGCGCATACACAAATTCGTCTTACGTCCTTCGCGGTCCGGATCCTCGCCTCCAACAACGGCCGGTAATCCAGTTCACGGATCGCATTTTCCACACATTCACGCGTTGCCTGGTTCACTTTGCCGGGATTATTCAATACGCGTGATACGGTCGCGGTACTGACCCCCGCTTTTCTGGATACATCATAAATTGTCGGTGCTTTTCCCATTTTTCCGCACTGTCTTTAGTTATTTTTACTATGTAACTGTTTTCATTGTAACTTCTTACATTTAAGCTTATCGTAGAAAGGCAGTCAGGTCAACTTCTGCCTGAGCCAAAACAGCAGGAAGGTACAATCGTCATGTTCTAAACATGACTTTTGCACTCATTAAATTTTTAACAAAAACTGAGGAGTGACACTCATGCCTCGGATTGTTGAAATAATAATAAACTGGCATTTCTTACCGGTTCTTTGCGTTATTAAATGCGGCAAAAAATCGCATTATTGAGGGTTTTATCGATGAATAAGCGGTTTCTCTTTTTGGACGAGCCCTATACTATAATTTGGACCGCAGTACCCAGCGCAATTTAAAATCTTATTTAGAGACCATGAAGAAAGATTACGGAATGATTGTGATCGCGCATGACAATGATCTGGATAATACCGCGGATGCGATTTACCACATCCGGGACAACATGTTGATAAGAGAATAGTCCCCAGATAAAATCAGTGGTGCTCACAATAATCAGATCGGGAATATTTGAATAATCATCCCGCAGTATCAAAACTAAGCATATATTTCCATGCGTATGTTATTCAGCGTCCGTCAATATATACCTGCCTCATGGATGACTTCGATACCATGGACAAGATTATGGGTTATTCATTAAATTTTCCATGAATCCGCTTATAATCATCAATCGATGCCGTCGCTTGCCACCATAAGAAAAAGAAGGCAAAATGAAGACCGTATCTGAAAACTTTTTTGAAAGGCAGAACCATTGACTCCGCAAGAAATTGAAGCACAGCTTGAATCTTTTCTGCTGAAAGTACAAAAACCCGGCCGCTATGTCGGCGGTGAATTTAATAGTGTGGAAAAAGACCCGGCAGCCGTCCAAACCAGAGTTGCCCTGGGTTTCCCGGATATTTATGATTTAGGCGTGCCCAACTTAGGGCTGTCCATCTTTTATGATCAACTGAACCGTGATGAAACGGTCTGGGCGGAACGCTGCTACCTGCCCTGGGAAGACATGGAAGCCGAGATGCGCGCCAGGTCGATCCCGCTGTATACGCTGGAGAGCAAAACTCCGGTCAGTCAGTTCGACATTCTGGGGATCACCATTCCTTACGAATCGCTGTATACCAATGTGTTGAATCTGCTGGATCTGGCGGAAATTCCGCTTTTTTCAAAAGAAAGGGATGAAAGGCAGCCGTTGGTGATCGCCGGCGGGCACGCGACGTTTAACCCTGAACCGATGTCCGCATTTATTGACGCCTTTGTCATCGGCGAGGGAGAAGATGTTTTGCAGGAGATCATCCGCGTTTATCAAAGCTGGAAGCGCCGACAGGCGCCCAGGCAGGAACTGCTTTTGCGTCTGTCCGAACTGGAAGGAGTTTACGTTCCGGTTTTTTATGAGCCGAAATACAATTCGGACGGCACTATCGCGGCGATCCGTCCGCTCGACGCAGCCCACCGGGAAAAGATCCGCAAGCGGATCCTGCCCGTGCTGCCGCCGCCGCCAAGCAATTTCATCGTCCCTTCGATCGACGTGGTGCAAAACCGGGTGGCCATCGAAATCATGCGCGGCTGCACCCGCGGCTGCCGCTTCTGCCATGCCGGGTTTGTGACCCGGCCGGTGAGAGAACGCCCGGCGGACCAGATTGTCGACGCAATCGAGACTTCATTGGACGGGACCGGTTATGAAGAGATCGCACTGCTTTCGCTGTCTTCTTCTGACTACACGCAAATTCAACCGCTGGTTGCCCGGCTTCGCGCCATTTATGAGCGCAGGAAGCTGAATATCTCGCTGCCGTCGCTGCGGATTGACACCGTCTCAGTGGATATTTTGGAGCAACTGCGCGGAAGCCGTTTCAGCGGGTTCACGCTTGCGCCGGAAGCTGCGTCCGAAAAAATCAAACGGACCATCAATAAACCAATCTCCGAAGAGCAGCTGCTCGAAACAGCCGACGTGATTTTCAGCCACGGCTGGCAGACGATCAAACTGTACTTTATGATCGGCCTCCCCAATGAAACGATTGAGGATGTGCAGGCGATCGCGGATATCTGCCTGAAAGTGATCAAAGTCGGACGGAAAAATATCGGGAAAAGATCTCAGCTGAACGTGGGGATTTCGACTTTCGTGCCGAAACCGCATACACCGTTCCAATGGGCCAAAGCGGACGAGCCGGAACTTATCCTGGAAAAGCAGGCGCTGCTGAAAAAAACGCTGTTCACACCCGGAATCAAAATCAACTGGTCCGATCCGGATACAACAATGTTTGAAGCCTGGTCCTCTCGCGGCGACCGGCGGCAATCGGCAGTTATTTACCGGGCCTGGCAGTTAGGGGCAAAGTTCGACGCCTGGCAGGATCATTTTAACAAAAAGGCCTGGCTGCAGGCCTTTGCGGAAAACAATCTGGATCCAAACTTCTACATGCACCGGGAACGGGGCGAAAATGAGGTTTTTCCGTGGGATCATATCGATATCGGCGTGAACAAACGGGTGCTGCGGGCGGAGTATGAGCGCAGTCTGCGCGGAGAACTCCGCAAAGATTGCCGGGAAGGCTGCTATGGCTGCGGCGTGAATCAGGCTTTCGCCAATATTCGGGCGGAAAATCCGTCCGCCCAATGGTTCTGTCCTGTCGCTCCAGCAGTGCCGGAAGGGAAATAATGGCGGAACGATACCGGATCACCTATACAAAAACGGATGCACTGCGCTATGTGAGCCACCTGGATTTGCAGAAGATATGGATCCGCACCCTCCTGCGCGCAGGAATTCAGCTGGTTTATACGGAAGGGTTCCACCCTGCTCCGAAAATATCGCCGGGATGGCCGCTCGCGCTGGGATGGGCCGGATATGGCGAGATGATCGATTTATGGTTCGACATTTCAGGTTGGACCCCGTCCTCGGCCGCTCAAACCGAAACGGAACTGATCGAAAGGATCAATCGGAACAGTCCGCCGGGATTGAAAGTAACTGAATTAAAACAGATCCCGCTTTACGACCCGGCGCTGACAACGGTGATCGAAAGCGCTGTTTACTATGCCGAGTTCCTGTCCCCGGTTCCACCGAATCAGCTAAATGAACAGATGGCAGCGCTGCTGTCCAGGCCGGCCATTGAGCGAAAACGGCGCAACAAGCTGTACGACCTCAGGCCGCTGATCGAGGATTATCGAGTCAGGTCCGAAGCAGGGAACAGCACGGTTTTAGAAATCCGCATGGCAGCCAGAGACTCCGCGATGGGCAGGCCGGACGAAGTGATGGATGAACTGGGTTACGACATTAACACAATCCGCTTTTCGAGAGTAAAGCTGTTGTTAAAACAAAATCAATCGCTGTTTTAATAAGCATAATCCATAGCGCTGCGAAAAAACAGCAGCGCTATGGATTATTTTTTAATATTTTGAAACATAAAAATTTAAATAGATTTCAGCGCAAATTTAAGAAACAGTGGTAAAATAGATTCCGCTATGCGCCTATAGTGAAGTGGACATCACGCTACCCTCCGGAGGTAGAAGCCTGAGTTCGAGTCTCAGTAGGCGTGCCTTGCGTGGCAGGAATTTGGAATTTGAAAAAGACATCGTGTGATTCTCAAAAAACGAGAGGATCATTTGTTTGTCTCTGTTCAAAAGAGGAGCTGGATATTCCGAATTGCTGATAAAACGGGGGAGTGCTGGAATTGGCAGACAGGCATGACTTAGGATCATGTGCCAAAAAGGCATGAGGGTTCGAGCCCCTCCTTCCCTACATATGAATGGTAAATGAATGAAAACAGGCGGACGAACTGCCTAATTATGAACAGAATGAGGAATTCAACCTTGAAAATCGAAACTGAGAATCTCGAAAATCACGAAATCAAAATCAACATTGAGCTCAACGCAGAGGAATTTGAACCGCTGAAAAACCAGGCCGCGCGCAAAATTGCCGGGCAGGCGAAAATCGCCGGTTTCCGCCCCGGAAAAGCGCCGTATGAGATCATTCGCCGCAACTACGGCGATGCGGCCATTGCGCAGGAAGCGCTGGATATTTTTCTTGAAAAACAATACGAACAGGTTCTTAAAGAAGCGTCTGTTGAACCCGGCGGAATGGGACGGCTGGACAAAATTGACCAGGTTGACCCGCCAAAGCTCAGCATCCTGGTGCCTTTGGCTCCAACCGTTGATCTCACGGGTTATCGGGATATCCGGGAAGATTATGAAGAACCGATGGTAACCGAAGAAGATTTGAAAGAAACCATCCTTCAGCTCAAAAAACCTTACGCCGTGGCTGAACCCGCGGAAGGTCCGGTGGAAAACGGCCAATCGGTTTATGTGTTGATCAAAGCGGAAATCGAAGATCCGACCGATC
>CALAEB010000595.1 GCA_937890875.1 uncultured Anaerolineaceae bacterium
CAAATCCTGGAATCGTTAGGAGCGGCACCGGTGAACTGGCTGAATGACGTCAAAACCGCCTTTTACTGCATCCTGGCAATCGACGTATGGCAGTATATGCCGTTCGCCTTTCTTTTGATTTACGCTTCACTGCAATCTGTTCCGGCCTCCCAATACGAGGCAGCCCAGATAGATGGTGCCAACCCGTTTCAGCTTTTCTGGTATGTTACGCTGCCCAACATCCTCGGCGGGATCGTGCTGGTGGTTCTGCTGCGCTCGATCGATTCGATCCGTCTGTTTGACAAGGTCAACATTCTGACCCGCGGCGGACCGGCCAACACAACAGCGACAATTACCCAGTATATTTACAATTACGGCGTCGGAAATTACAAAATCGGCTTCAGTTCGGCCGGGTCGATCGTGATGACGCTGCTGGTGCTGATGATATCTTTACCTTATATCAAACAGGCTTTCAAGCGGGATTAAGTTTCTTCACATCGCAAAAAAATAAGAAGTTTCAGATCACAGCTCTTTAATGAAATAGGATTGAGAATATTCGCCGAAGCATGGATCGATTTTAAAAAGTTCGGAATAGCGCTGGCATTTTTCGAACTGCGAACAATCTTATTTCCCATTGCGTTGATTCTCCTTGATCCGGATAACATAGAAACAATCCCTGCCCGAAGTTTTCCGGGATTGCGCACTTGCGCAAATTATATCAACCTTATCGGCATCACAATGTTCATTCGGGCTTTGAAAGATGTCTTGTCTTTTGCAGACGGCGAGCAACAATCCATTTGCAGATCAATGGTAAAATTCCCCTGCTATGACCAACAACAACTTCTCATTCGAATTGCTCGCGACGGACGGCAACGCCCGCGCCGGCATTTTCCACACGCCGCATGGCCCCATCCTCACGCCCATTTTCGCCCCGGTGGGGACACAGGCAACTGTCAAATCGGTCACACCGGCCCAACTGGAGGAACTGGAAGCCAGTCTGGTGCTCGCCAACACCTATCACCTTTATCTCCGCCCCGGGGCGGAACTGGTCGCCGAAATGGGCGGGCTTCACCGCTTTATGGCCTGGCCGAAACCGATCCTGACCGACTCAGGTGGATTTCAGGTTTTTTCGCTGAACGAACTGCGAAAAATCGACGAAGACGGCGTCACGTTTAAAAGCCACATCGACGGTTCCATGCACCGCTTCAGCCCGGAAATTTCCATCGGCATCCAAGAAAAACTCGGCGCGGACATCATCATGGCTTTCGATGAATGCGCCAACCCAACCGACTACGAATACAACCGGCTCGCAATGGAGCGAACACACCGCTGGCTGGAGCGCTGTGTCAAAGCAAAGCAGCGGCAGGATCAGGCGCTGTTCGGCATTGTTCAGGGCGGCATTTTCGCGGACCTGCGCGCGGAATCCGCCGGTTACGTCTCTTCCTTCGATTTGCCGGGATACGCGATCGGCGGCCTTTCGGTCGGCGAAACCAAAGCGGAGATGCACGCCATGCTCGAAGTGACCACGCCGCTCCTGCCCGCGGAGAAACCGCGTTATCTGATGGGCGTCGGTTCACCGGAAGACCTGGTCAACGGCATCCTGCGCGGCATCGATATTTTTGACTGCGTTCTGCCGACGCGGCTGGCGCGCCACGGATCGGCCATGACCTTTACCGGCAGAATGAACCTCTTAAACGCTGTCTATGCGCAAGACCCGCGTCCGATTGATGAGAGCTGCACATGCTACGCCTGCCGGACGTTCAGCCGCGCATATATCCGCCACCTGCTGATGGCCAAAGAGATGCTGTCCGGCACACTGCTCTCGATCCACAACATCCATGTGCTGGAGAGACTTGTCCGGGAGGCGCGCAAAGCCATCCTTTCCAGAAAGTACGCAGCGTTTGCCAAAAATTTTTTATCCAATTACAACGGAAAAGCCGGGAATTAATCAGTTTTCGGAAGTACCTTCATCGGCGCCCGCCTCCGGCTGCCAGCCCAATGCTGTCAGCTTTCTCAGATCCGCGGCGGAAAGATCCGCCGTGGGAAGCAGGTCCGAGCGGCGTTCGAGCGTCCGGCGCAGCGATTCCTCCCGCCGCCAGCCGGCGATCAGCGCATGGTTCCCGCTGAGCAGGACTTCCGGCACCTCCCAGCCGCGAAAAGAGGCTGGCCGCGTGTAATGGGGATATTCCAGCAGGCCGCCGGCGTGCGAATCATCCTGTGCACCGTCCGGGTCACCCAGTACACCCGGCAAATTCCGACTGATCGCGTCGATCAGCACCAGCGCCGGCAGCTCGCCGCCGGTCAGCACATAATCCCCGATCGAGATTTCATCCGTCACCAGATGCTGCCGGATCCGTTCGTCAAACCCCTCATACCGTCCGCAGAGCAGCCCCAGCCGCGGCAGCTGCGCGAGCGTCTGCGCGTCTTTCTGCGTAAAAAGCCGCCCCTGTGGCGTCAGCAGGATCAGCGGACAGACCGGCGGATTCCCCAGTACGGCTTCGACAGCGTTGAACACCGGCTCTGGTTTCATCACCATACCGCCCCCGCCGCCATACGGCGGCTCGTCTGTCACGTGGTGTTTGCCGGGCGCCCAATCGCGGATATCGTGCACATCCACCGCGATCAGCTGATTTTCGATCGCTTTCAGCAGGATGCTGCTGTTTAAATAATCGTGGAAGACCTGTGGCAACAGAGAGAAGATATCAAATTTCATGCGCTGATTGTATTCGGGAAGCGCATGATTGTAAAGCGGGTTACAGCATTTTGAAATCAGCTGTTCCAACAGATATCCTCGGTTGGTGAGTATAATTTTTATTATTATCGGGCTGTTCTTTTTCCGGTCCGGCAACTTGAAAGATGAGACCTGCACTACGCTTTAATGATGACCTTTGAGACTTTCAATATGCAAAAAATGGATCCAAATGGATGCATGGGATATGCAGAAGCAGACATCACCCCGTCGTGGCCTGCGGAACTGATAGGATTCGCACGGCCAGACAATGTATCTCAAGGCGTGCTCCATAAACTGCTCGCACAGGTTCTGGTCTGGGAAACCCTAACGGATAAATGCTGTTTGATCTCTATTGACAGTATCGGCTTCACAGTTGAATTAACAAACTTGTTACGTGAGAGAATTGCGTCCGAGTTAAAAGTTGTGCGGGAAAAAATAATGGTCTGTTTTTCACATACCCATGCGGCCCCCAACGCCGGAACCGATCAGAAATACTACGACTTTGTCTGCAGTCAAATTTTTAAAGCGGTCAACCTGGCAGAAAAAACGGGATTTCCGATAAAAGCGGGATGGGGTGTAACAACAGCCGATATCGGCATCAATCGTCGCGGTACCGGCCATCCGGTTGATAACAGACTTGGAATCCTTAAAATCACAGGATTGGACAGGAATGACTTGAAGCTGTTGCTGCTCCGCGTAACAGCCCATGCGAACGTATTGACAAGCGACAATTACTTAATTTCATCCGATTATTTTGGGGTCACCAGAGATTTACTTGAAAACAAATATGGCTGTAAAGTAGTACTGATACAAGGAGCCGCAGGTGATGTACGCCCGAAATACCAACAGGAAAATGCTGAATATCTTGAAATACATTCTTTTGAAGCCGCAAAACAGAAAATCAGCAAATCCAGCAAAGAGTTTTACTTCTCGCAAAGCATACAAGCCTTGAATAAAATGGCTGATGCGATCTGCCAGGCACTTGATAAGGTATATGACCAAATAACCATGCGGCCAATATCGAGGTTGTCGATGTTTTCAACGGAACACCGTTTTTTCGCAGATGTGCCTGCGATAGAACGGTCAAAGATTATTGCCCAAGAAGCCAAACGAGAAGCAAATATCGATGGAACAAAATGGCTGGCCGAAATACAGACATTCCATCAAAAAGGGATCCGGCAACAATTCTCTGATATTGAGATCCAATATTTCATTATCAACAACGGTTGTATTTGTGGAGTTCCGAATGAGATAATGTCCGCTATTGCGCTTGACGTTCTGCAAAAAAGCGGGAACCCATTTTTACTTTTCAACGGTTATACAAATGGCTGTTATAGTTATTTACCGACTGCCGAAGAATATGATGCGGGCGGATACGAGGTCCTTTGGTCCAACCTGCTTTATTATCAATATCACGGCAACGTAATGCCATTGAATCGTGACACCGCGGAATTGCTGACGGATGATGTCGTTTGCTATTGGAGACACGCTGCCAAATAATTAATACCAAGGAACTGTTATGAAGAAAACATCCTTTATCAACTATTGCCAAAACGCAATCCGGCCCGGGATCTGTCTGATTGCGGCGCTTTTCATTCTTGCATTCCCTGAAAACACCCGGGCGGAGAGCACTCCGTCCGGCATCATCTCAACCGAGGACATCGCCAGATTCGAAACTTTGCTTGAGAAAAGTACGCCCGAGCCGGATTTTTCCGTCCAGCCGAAAGGAAACGGACTGGACCAATCCGAAATGATCTTCATCCCTGCCGGAAAGTTTATCATGGGAGCGGAAGAGGACGACTCGCAGGCAATGGCCTGGGAGAAACCGCAGCACGAAGTGACGCTGGATGCCTATTGGATCGACAAATATGAAGTGACCAATGCCCAATTCGCAAATTGCGTTGCGGCGGGTTATTGCGTTCAACCCAGGCAGACAGGCAGCAAAACCCGGGATTCATACTATGGAAATTCCGAATTCGCAGACTATCCCGTAATCTATGTGGATTGGAATCAGGCGGCCTATTACTGCAGCTGGGTTGGGAAACGGCTGCCGACCGAGGCGGAATGGGAAAAAGCCGCCCGCGGAACCGACGGACAAACCTATCCCTGGGGAAACACAGGGGAACCGGCAGCCTATATGAACGTAAACCGCCTGCAGGACGGCGACACGCAAAAAATAGGCAGCTATCCCGACGGACAAAGTCCGTATGGCCTGATGGATATGGGCGGAAATGTCTGGGAATGGACAGCGGATATCTTCGACCGGAATTACTATGCCGACAGCCCGGCAGAAAACCCGTCCGGAGGAACAGAGGGATTGGAACATGCGGTCCGCGGTTTATCCTGGGCTTACGGTTTTCCCAACCAGACCATCACCATAAGAAACAAAGCGAACACGTACGCTTACACTTATGACCTTGGTTTCCGCTGCGCACTCAGCGCACCAGAAACGCAATGAAGGCCCTGCGCTTATAAGCAGAAATCCCGAATAAAAAA
>CALAEB010000596.1 GCA_937890875.1 uncultured Anaerolineaceae bacterium
ACCAGGGGATCGCAGTAAATCCGCTCCGTCCGGAAATCAGCGAACGGCTGAAAAAAGCGCATATCCCGCTCAGCAATATTCAGGAACTGAAAGACCGGGCGGAAAAAATCGTCGGCAGACCGGATCCGCTGCCGTTTACGGACCGGACAGTCGGGATTGTAACCTATCGGGACGGATCAATTATCGACACGATCCGCCAAATCAACCCTGCGGCTTAATCCTGAGGGATTGGCACAATGCGCAAACTTTATCGTCACCGGCAGTATGCCGGTGAAACAGCAATTCAAAATGTAGACAAGCCTTTCGAATAAGAAGAGAAAATTTGTTGTAGTTTTTACGCGAGGCACCAAAACTACAACGAAAGTCTTTCTTCATTTCGGAATGCTGAAAAGAAACAGGGATCCATGGCAACACTGGCGGAGATTTTATCCAATCGGGATGAACGGACAATTTACCGCACGGTTTTAATCGACAGGTTCCATTTCCCGCTGATCTGCTTTACGCTGAACCTGCCAGGTCCGGAAAAATATACAGCGCAAAGCAGCTTGATTCACGCCGCCGGAACAGCCGTTTTGTTTGCGTCGCTGCAGTTTCACGCTCTCCAGCCGGTCCATGCGGAAATCCGCCATCAGAAGACCGGGATCGAGGGTTTTTTTGTCACTGACGCCAGTCCGCTTTTCCTGAAAAAGATCTGCTGTCAAATTGAGGAGGATCACCCGCTGGGTCGCTTGTTCGATATGGATGTTTTTGATCCGAAGAACACTCCCATTAATCGCGCTCAGGCCGGATTCCCCGAAAGAACCTGCCTGCTCTGCGGCGGAAACGTAACTGTCTGCCGGCGTGAAAAAAAGCATTCATTGACGGCGTTTAACGAACGGGTAATGGAAATGATCCATGCTTATTACTGCTCAGCGAAGAATGATCTTTTGGGTCCAACGTCCGCCGAGCGGCATACGGATCATAGACCCTGATGATGGACGGACTCAATCTTCGCTTCTTGACGATTATATCGTCTGGTGAGACAAAGGAATCCAGGAAGAAAAGGAATCCTCCCCGTGAAATACGCCGCGGCATTGGTTCCGCCGCAAGAAGATAAAGATAGGATATAAGACCGATGGACGCTTCTGAATTCGAGCTTCGCAGCATCCCGCTGCATGGACCATCGAAGAATCAGCTGGCTGATTTCCTGAACCGGTTCGGGCTGGAACTGGAACCGGATCTCAGTTATGCGGTGGGCCTGTTCGCCGGGAATGTTTTAATCGCCTGTGGAGGATGTTCCACAAATGTGATCAAATGTGTCGCGGTCGATGAGAGCGTTCAGGGCAGCGGATTGCTTGCCACCGTTGTCACCCATCTCTACCTTCATTTGAAAAATAATGGAGCAGAAAGTATTTTTATCTACACCAAACCGGAACACAAAAATAAATTCACCGCGCTGGGATTCAGCATGCTCGCCGAAACCGGCAAAATCATGCTGCTGGAAAGCGACCCGAAAGGGATTTCCGGTTTCATCAGAAAAATTCAAAACAGGTTCTCCGTCCTGCCGGCGGCCTCCGGCGCAATCGTCATGAACGCCAACCCATTCACACGCGGGCATCAGTACCTTGTCCGAAAAGCCGCCGAATCCTGTCAGCACTTATTTATCTTCGTGGTTCAGGAAGAGCGGTCACATTTCCCGGCGGAAATTCGTTTCAGGCTGATCACGGAAGGAGTACGGGATATTCTGAATGTAACGGCAGTGAACAGCAGCAGTTATCTGATATCTGCGGCGTCCTTTCCGACATATTTTCTCAAAGAGAAAAGCCGGATTATGGAAGATCAGGCGGAATTGGACTGCACCCTTTTTGCCGAAAAAATCGCCCCGCCGCTGCGGATCACCCAGCGGTTTGTCGGATCCGAGCCGTTGGATCCGATGACAAACGAATACAACACACAAATGCAGAAAGTTCTGCCGGCACACGGCATTCAGGTCGTTTGTGTCCCGAGATTCGAAATAGATTCACTCCCTGTGAGTGCGTCCCGGGTAAGAAAGCTGCTCGGCGAAGGCGGACCGGAAGCCGTCCGCCGGCTGGTTCCGGAAACGACGTTTGCATTCCTTCAATCGGAAGAAGCGTTCCCGATACTGCAAGCGCTCCGGCAGGAACAATCCAAACCATGCTGACCCCGGAACGAATCGGCGCAACCGCTTTGCGGGCAATCCTGATCGAATTGGCAGTCACGCCAAAACCCGGGTTGGTCGACCGGAACAACAGTGGCGCACACCGGGACATGGATTTTCTCACTTTCCAATCCAGCGCGGCGGCATTGTCTGTACATTTCATCAATTTTGCCAAAATCGGGTATGATTTTATTGGGGAGCCCGCTGAACTTTTTCCCGTGCTCCGCAAAGCAGGGATTTTGGCGGAACAAGATATGTTCCGCCAAACAAAGGGGATCAACACACATAAAGGCGCAATTTTTTCAGTCGGATTGGTCTGCGCCGCGGCCGGCTTCCTGGCAAAGGCACGCCGGCAGCATACGATCCTGCATGAAGAAATCTGCGGGTTTATCGGAGAAATGACAGAGGGACTTTGCAAACGGGAGCTGGTTCCATTAAAGTATGGGCAAAGCCTGACGCATGGACAGAAAGTATACCTGCAATATCAGGTCAGCGGACCGCGGGGGGAGGCTGAAAGCGGTTTTGCCGGCATCCGGGCATCGGTTTACCCCGTGCTGTCCGGTCTGCTGAAATCCGGTGTCTGCCCGCTGAACGATGCGCTGGCTCATGTGTTGTTGCTGATTATGGCTAATATCGTGGACACGAATGTGCTTTACCGGCATAATATGGATATGGGCAATTATGTCCGCCGGTGCGCCCGGTCTGTTCTGGAAATCGGCGGCTGTTTGAATGAAAAAGGAATCGCGGCGGCAAAAGCGATGGACGCGGATTTCATCCGGAAAGATATCAGTCCCGGCGGATGCGCGGATTTGCTTGCCGTCTGTTATTGTTTGTATTGTTTAGAAAATGATGTTCCGAATGACAAAGGAGAATCGATATGATTGCGTTGGTTGAAAAAGGGGTTATTCTCTCAAAACAAAAAGAGATTCTTGATCCCCAAATAACACCGGGAGAAGTGATCACGGGTCTGCTGCAGCAAAACAAGGTGCCGGACATTGCCACGTTACGCAAAAATACGATGGCATATCAAATATTGTCCCGCCACAATTTGTCAGATGTCCCCGGAAAGATGCGGATCAAATTTGATTCGCTGATTTCACATGACATCACTTATGTCGGGATCATTCAATCCGCCAGGGCAAGCGGTATGATCGAATTTCCGGTTCCCTATGTGCTGACAAAC
>CALAEB010000597.1 GCA_937890875.1 uncultured Anaerolineaceae bacterium
CTGAACTTCGCCCGTCAGGGCTTCACCGCCAAAGAAGCGACCGACATGCTGACGGATGAGTTCGAACAGCCTTTGGATATCTTTGGTCGAAAGCGCCGTTGAAGGCTCGTCCATAATGATCAGGTCGCATTGGAACATCAGCGCGCGGGCGATTTCCACCAGCTGTTTTTCCGCCGGCTGCAGCGTCCAGACGACCATGCCGGGGTCGATATCCACTTGCATTTTGTCGAATATTTCCGCGCTTCTGCGGATCATTTCCTTTTTATCCAGCAGACCGCCGGCGCCGGTCAGTTCTTCCGCAAGGAAGATATTCTCGAACACTTTCAAGTCGTTGCACAGGCTGATTTCCTGATGGATAAAGCGGATCCCCATTTTCATCGCGTCCAGCGAATTTGCGATCTGCACCTTTTTTCCGTTGAGGAAGATTTCACCCTCATCCGGCGGAAAAGTGCCGGCGAGAACATTCATCAGCGTTGTTTTTCCCGCGCCGTTTTCGCCGAGCAGCCCGATGACCTCGCCGGGATGGATGGTAATATCGACATGATCGACGGCCCGGACCGGTCCGAAATCTTTTACAATGCCTTTCATCTCTGTAAGCAAGAGTGACCACCTCCAAAATTTCTGTGAATGACAGCAAAGCGGCAATTCAAATTCAGCACCGGTTCTTCTGGCAGATATTTTTGGATCTGCGGAGAGAACCCAACCCAAAACCGGTTCCCCTTGTTTGTCATTTTAATCTCCGACAGCAATTCCGCTTTTGCGAAAAAGATTCCTTGTTTGTGATCTGTGTTTCTTGAAACGAAACACAGATCACAAACAAAATTCTTTTTTCTGCACAGCAAGTTATTTTAAGGAACAGAACTGCTGTATATCAAAAGCCGTCCGGCAATCTACCGGACGGCTTTTGCCTTTCAATACATTCCGGTACCGGCAGTATTAGTTGAGTGAAATGCTGTACCGTTCTTCGAATTCGACGCTGGAGCGGAATTCTTCAACATTGTTCTTGTCAATCTCGATGGAAGGAATCAGGAAGAGTCCTTCGATATCCTGTCCGTCATATTGTTCACCCTCGGCAGCGGCGACACCCAGACGGATGGCTTCGCGGATCATGGAGGGGCTGAAGAAATAAGTAACCAGATCGATGCCGTTTGCAACCGGTTTGTCAAAGGTCGCCAGTGTTTCGCGGCGGCCGCCGACGCCCGTGATCAGTTTCACGTTCAGCGCTGCGCTCGGGTTGCTTTCGTAATAGTTGGTCAGCGCGACAACCACGCCGTCAACAACTTCGTCGTCATGGGTGACGATCAGATCGAGATCTTCAATCGTGGCCGAATCGGCTGTGTTCAGCCAGTTTTCCATCTGTTCCTGAGCGGTTGCGTTGGACCAGTTGGTCAGGTAGTCTTCCTGTAATTGGACGAATTTGTCCGCATATTCGGAAGCGGCAATGACGCTGTCCATACCGCCGGAGCGCTGGATGGAAACGGTTGAGCTGTCACCGATGAAGCGCAGGTAGGTGATTGTTTCGCCGGCAGCCAGTTCGTCTGCGAAATAGTCGAGCAGATATTCGCCCAGCCATTCGCCGATCGTTTCATTGTCGCCCATGATTTCGGCGGTCGGTTCGAAACCGTCAATCAGCCGATCATAAATGATCAGTTTTACGCCGGCATCGGTGATGGTGTAAGCGGCGTTCTTCAGCTGTTCGCCTTCCAGCGGCCAGAGAACGATGGCGTCCGGACCCCATTCGAGAATGGTTTCGATTGCGGCAATTTGTTTCGCAGCTTCACCGCCAACCTCGAATTTGTATTCAAAACCGAGTTCATCGGCAAGGGCTACCAATTCAGCGCGTGCGTGGGCAACGCTTTCGCCCGTGAAACCGTGATCGGCATCCGGGGTAACGACACCGATCTTGAGCGGATCAGCGGCGGATACGACACCTGTCAATGCGAGCACAAAGACAAGCGCGATCGAGAAAACCAAATACTTCTTTGACATTTTTTCCTCCCGAAAAAAATAAGGTATGATCATCGGCACTTTTCTACGCGCCGTGATTTCCATGTTCAGACCGGCCGCGGGCCGGTTGATTCCCGAAGGACCATTTCGTATGGAAGAACTGTTTCCATCGGAATGTTTTCTCCCCGGGCCAGTTTCATAAAAAGCAGTTCTGCCGATTTTTGTCCCAGCGCGTAACAGGGCTGGGCGATTGTTGTGAGCTGGGGCGAGAACATGGCCGTCTGTTCCACGTCATCAAAGCCGATAATCGAAATATCCTGCGGAACGCGGAGCCCCAGTTTTTTTGCGGTATTGATTGCGCCCATGGCCAACACATCGGAGATGCAGAAGATCGCGGTCGGCCGGTCCTGCATGGACAGCAGTTTTTCCGCAATGGCGCAGCCGCTCGCGTAGTTGTAATCTTTGGATGCATATCCGATCAGGCGCGTTTCCGGCTTGATCCCCGCTTCTGTCAGCGCGTCCTGATAGCCCCGCAGGCGGAGCTGTGTGGAGAGATAATGGTTGACACTGCTGATGGTGCCGATCTTCCGGTGACCGAGACGGATCAGGTAACGGACCGCTTCGACCGCGGCTTTGTAATTGTCGATTGAAACATGCGGGACCGGTATTTCCGGGTCGAACTCGGAGCACTGCACGATCGGATAAGCTTCCGAGAAATCCCTGATCCAGGTTTCCCCTTTTTCCGATGCCAGCAGGATCGCGCCGTCGGCCCGGTGCTTGGGCAGCATTTCCAGCGTCTCTTTAACTTGTTCCGTCCCGGCGGACGTGTTGCAGATAAACGAACTGTAACTCATTTCCCGGCTCATGTCGCTGATGCCGGAAAGGATATTCGAATAATACGGGTTGGTCATATTGGGGGTCAGGATCAGGATCGTCCGGGTCTCTTTTTTTCTGAAACTGCGGGCGAGCATATTGGGTTCGTAACCGAGTTTTTCGACCGCTTTATAAACGCTGTTCACTGTTGCCGGGCTGATCGTCCCCGCATTGTTCAAAACGCGGGACACCGTCGAAGGTGAAACGTTCGCTTCCCTTGCGACGTCGATGATGGTGACCGTTCCGGTTCGTTTCTCCTGAAAAAGGAGTTTTCTTTTTTCCATAATCCTTGTTCCTGTTTTCGTCATGCAATCGTTTGCATAAATCAATATTAACTAGTTTATGGCATTTCAAATAAAAAGTAAACAGCCAAATGTCCTGTGGAAATCAGTAGAATGTCATATCATAAGTTTATGAAGAATATAATTTATTCCCAGATAATTAGCCGGATAATATAGGTGGTTGAGGCATTAAAATCCGAAATAATATTCCTCAACTTTATCTGCAGTAGCCACCATTCTGTTGTTAATATCTTAGTGGAACGCGTTGCGCTCCACTAAGATATTGAATGTGTCATCTTCGAGTGGAGAGATCGTCAGGCCTTATTGGGGTCTGCATTCTGCCAAGTAACTAAACTTTCAAAAAATGTGAGCAATTTGCACACTCTGGTTCTTTGGAAAATTTCAGCCCCAAGATACTGTTTGAGGATGTTACTGCCCCGATAAAGCGCATTCGCGCGCCTTTCGCTACCCAAGGGCCCCTTCGGGAGTCGACATGACATACCGGGTGTTTGTTTTTGATGTCCGAATCGCCTTTAGGTTTTCAGGAAAACCCTGGTCAGCCGCAGCGGGTTTTGTCATACTTCAAAATGCCGCTGTTTTAAACCGGGCGGGAAAATTACGATAAAATGAAATCATATCGGGAGGAAAAAATGTCTTTCGTCCATTTGCATCTTCATACGGAATACTCTCTGCTGGATGGTTTCGCGAAAATCAACAAGCTGATGACGCGCGTCAACGAGATGGGGATGCCCGCTGTTGCGATCACGGATCACGGCACGATGTTCGGCGTGGTTGAGTTCTTCACCGCCGCCAAGGCAAACGGGATCAAGCCGATCATCGGGTTGGAAGCTTATCTGGCGCCGGGTGACATGCGGGTCCATGAGCCGCGGGAAAAAAATTCCACGCATCTGCTGCTGCTGGCGGAAAATGACACGGGGTATCAGAATCTGCTTCAGATTGCCAGCGCCTCCCAGCTGGAAGGGTATTATTATCATCCGCGCATCGATCATGAGTTTCTGGCTTCACACGCTGAGGGGCTGATTTGTACCTCCGGTTGTATGGCGGCTGAAATTCCGCGGAAAATTCTGCACCAGGATCTGGACGCGGCGCGGAAACAATTGGATTGGTATCTGCAGGTTTTCGGAAAGAATAATTTCTTTATTGAACTGCAGGATCATGATATTGCAGAAATCAAGAAATTGAACAATGTGCTGCTGGACCTGGGGCGGGAATACCAGCTGAATTATGTCGCGACCAACGATACGCATTACGTTGACCCGGATGACTGGAAGTATCAGGATATCATGCTGGCAGTCCAGACCGGAGCCCGGCTGACCGATGAAAAGCGGTTCCGCATGTCGGACAAAACCTATTACCTGCGCTCTCCGCAGGAAATGGAAAAACTGTTTGGGCATATTACCGGCGCGATTGAAAACACACTGAAAATTGCCGAGCGCTGCAACATTGATTTGACCCAGAAGGAATACCATCTGCCGAATTTCCCCGTTCCGGTCGGGGAAACACCGCAGACAGAGCTGCGGCGGCTGGGTGAAACCGGATTGAAGGAAAAATATGGCGAGCGGGTCGAAAAAGATCCCGCGGTGCGGGAACGGATCGAAAAAGAGCTGAACATCATCCACACCATGGGGTTCGACGCATACTTTTTAATTGTGCATGACCTGGTGCGCTATGCCCGCAGCCAGAATATCTGGTATAACGTGCGCGGTTCGGGCGCCGGCTCGATGGTGGCGTATGCGCTGGGGATGACCCCGGTCGAACCGCTGGCCTTTAAACTGATTTTTGAACGGTTTTTGAATCCTGACCGTATTTCCATGCCGGATATTGATCTGGATATCCAGGATGATCAGCGTTATAAGCTGCTGCAGTATTGTTCCGACAAATATGGCGCGGATCACGTTGCGCAGATCATCACTTTTAATACGCTTGGCGCGAAAGGCGCGATTCGGGACGTCGGGCGGGTCATGGATGTCCCGCTTTCGGAAGTCGACCGGATTTGCAAACTGATTCCGCCGGGAATCAAAATGCCGGTCAGCGGCAAATCGATCACCATCGCGAATTGTCTGGAGGAAGTGCCTGAGTTCACTGAAGCGGTCAATGCTGATCCGATTTTGAAAGAGCTGGTCATGACCGCTTCCGAAATGGAAGGGGTGACCCGCAACGTCGGCACGCACGCCGCCGGCGTTATCATCACTGATTATCCGATCGCGAAATATGCGCCGCTTCACCGGCCGACCAGCGGTTCGGACGACAACCCGATCAAATCCGTTTCCCAGTTTGAGATGAATGTCGTCGATTCCATGAAACTGCTGAAAATCGACTTCCTCGGGCTGGCCACGCTTACCGTCATGCAGCGATGCTGTTCCATGATCGAAAAGCGGCACGGGATCCACCATGAGTTAAACAACATTCCTACGAATGATCCGGCGACTTTCGCTTACCTGAGCGCAGGTCATACGGCAGGTGTTTTCCAGATTGAAAGTTCCGGGATGACGCGCTATATCATGGATATGAAGCCGAAAAACCTGGATAACATTATCGCTATGGTGGCGCTCTACCGTCCGGGCCCGATGCAGTTTATCCCGGATTATATCGCCTGTCTCCACGGCGAGAAGGAACCTGTCTACCGGCATGAGCGGCTGAAGTCCATTTTTGAAGATACTTTCGGCATTCCGGTTTATCAGGAACAGATCATGTCCGCCGCGATCGAATTGGCGGGGTACAAAGCCTCGGAATCGGACAGCCTGCGGAAGGCGATTTCGAAGAAAAAGAAAAAAGAAGTCGACCAGCACCGGAAGAAATTTGTCTCCGGATGCGAGCAAAACGGGATCGAGAAAGAAACGGCCGAAGCGATTTTTGACGATTGGGAGCAATTTGCCAATTATGGTTTCAATAAAAGCCACGCGGCGGATTACGGCGTGCTTTCGGTTCAGACCGGTTTCCTGAAAACGCATTATATGGTCGAATATATGACGGCCCTTTTGGACGCGAACCTGAACGATTCCGCGAAGATCGCGTTTTATATCAATGACTGCCGGTCGCAGGGGATTAATGTCCTGCCGCCGCAGATCAACAGCAGTTACTGGGATTTTTCCATTGAGGATGACCCGAACGGGAAAAGCAAAATCCGTTTCGGAATGGGCGCGGTAAAAAATGTCGGGCAAGGTGCGGCGGAAGTGATCACTGCCGAACGGGACGCAAACGGGCCTTATCAAAGCCTGGATGATTTTGTGGAACGGGTGGATTTGCGGCTGGTCGGCAGACGGGCGTTGGAGAGCCTGATCAAGGTCGGCGCGATGGACAACTTTGGCGAGCGCGGGATGCTGATAGCCAATCTGGATCTGATCATCAGCACAAGTACAGCCAATTTCCGCTCCAAAGATTCCGGTCAGATGGGTTTATTCGATCTGATGGCAATCCCGATCAACAAGATCCAACTGGTGGAGACTCCGCCGATGGAAGATCGGGAGAAATTGAACTGGGAACGGGAACTGATGGGGCTGTTCGTTTCGGATCACCCGTTGAACGCGCATCTGGCGACTCTGAAACGCCGGAAGGCGCTGATGCATTCGCAGCTGGAAGCGGCGGAACAGGGAACGCGGGTGGTGCTGGGCGGCCTGGTTCAGAGTACCCGCATGATGCTGACCAAAAAGGATAACCGGCCGATGTGCGCCCTGAAACTGGAAGATATCCGGGGCGATGCTACCGATGTGGTTTTTTATCCGAATCAATGGGAGAAAGTTCAGGACATCGTCAAAACAGATGCCGTGCTGATTGTTGAGGGCAGGCTGGATAAAAGCCGGATGTCGCCGCAGGTTACCGGCTCATTTGCCCAATCGCTGATGGTGGGCGAGATTCCGCAGAGCGTTGCGGATTTCGCGGATTCATATACCGACGAAATCTCCGAATTGGACAGGGCGGTAAATAGGGGAACGAAGAATCCGTCCGCGCCTGCGCAGACGGATGACATGGCTGTTTCGGTGACCCATGATGGTTTTGAGGATATGCCGCCGGAACCGGAGATGCCTCCGGATGAAACGATGGCGGGGTTTGTGGCGGATGAAATCTGGCCGTCCACCGTTCCGGCGGATCCCGCGCAGCCCGCGATGCCGGAAATTGCAGACGCACCGCAGCCGTATTCCATAACGGAGATCCGTGCGGACAGCCGCGGCGCCGGAGAAAACAGCCGGGATGACGGAGC
>CALAEB010000598.1 GCA_937890875.1 uncultured Anaerolineaceae bacterium
AAGTGCGTATTTTTGATAGAACCTATGATATGGGCGGGATTACCGGCGTCGGCACATATCCGGAGTATTCCGGGCAGGGACTGATGCATAAGCTTCTATATCAAGCACTGGAGAACATGAGGACACGGGGCCAGTCCGTTTCCTATCTGTATCCCTATTCCATCCCCTACTATCGCAGAAAGGGATGGGAAATCATTTCGGATAAGATTACCTATGAAATCCATGATTACCAACTGCCGAAGAACAAGCAGGTGCCCGGTGAGATAGAGCGCGTGCCGGTGGAAAGCGAGCAGATAAAGAAAGCGTATGAGCGGTTCGCTTTTCAGACGCATGGCGCAATGCTGCGCAATGAATTGGCCTGGAACGAATATTGGCGGTGGGATCCGGATGATATGATGGCTGCCGTATATTACAATGCGGAAGGCGAGCTGGACGGATATGTGCTCTACCGGATCGATGACGATGTTTTCCAAATCAAGGACATGATTTTTGTTAACGAGGAAGCCCGCAGTGGGCTCTGGAATTTTATCAGCGCGCATTTTTCCATGATTTCTAAAGTCGTTGGTGATACCTATACGGACGAACCTTTGGCATTTTTACTGGAAGATGCCGATATCAAAGAGACGATTTCTCCCTATTTTATGGGGCGGATCGTGGATTTGGAACTGTTTATCGCCCAATATCCTTTTAAGCCGGATACGGAAACTCGGGAATGGACGTTTACGTTGGATGACCCGCTGCTTTCATGGAACCAGGGCGTTTTCACGCTGCGCATCACCGCGGATGGCCAGGGCCGCGTCGTTCGTGCGTCAGAGCACAGCGACGATAAAATCGGCATCCAGACCATGACGACCATGCTGCTGGGGTACAAGCGTCCGGATTACCTCCGCAAGGTCGGGCGCATTTCTTGCAGCCCTGAAACTGTGGACATGCTGGAGGATGCCATTGAACAGCAGACCCCTTATTTCTCAGATTATTTTTAAGTCGTTTTTTGCTGTCTATGCTTCTCATAAGCGGCAGGGATGGGTGATCCCGGGCTTACTGGTTGGAGCGGCATTGCACTTCTCGGTGAACGGGAAGACAGGAATAATCGCGGAATAATATCAATGTCGTCGTTATTCGGCGGGAATTCGAAATAAGATCTATCTTTTCCATATTTTGGCAAGAAATTTGTCCGTTTCTTTTTGCTTTATAATAACGGTAAACAATGTATATGGCACACAAATAAACAGAATCTCGGAACGGAGGCGTTTTGGTGCACGCTATGAAAAATCCCGTAACCATGAAAAATAAAAGCGATATGAGTGCAAAGCGCTGGTGTCGTTATTTGGTATCTGTATGCTATATGGCCATTGGTATCAATCTGGTGACATTAATTGTGGTATGGTATTTCTTTGTGTACATTAAATATGATGTTGATTCGGTTCGGTACTGGATAAGATATATCATATTGCCCTCCTCGGGCATGCTGGCTGTAAATATTTTGGCGGACTTTCTGGTGAGATCAGACCGGTTCTCGCTGATTTTCAAAGAATATGTCGCGCTTTTGCTTATCCTGTTTTTCTGCGCTTTTCTTTGTTTTGTGCACACCATTGTTGCTGTTTTGTTTGCGACTTTTGTAGTGCCGGTCTTGGTTTCTACGATCTTCGCGGATGTCAAGCTGACACGGCGAATTTTTATTCTCGGTCAATTGCTTCTTATCATAAGTGGCCTGCGAATGCACTTTGTTTCTGTTCGTCCTTTTGGAGCTTGGCTCGGAATTGTAATCGTTACCGCTTCCGGCTTATTGACAGTGTCATATTTTTTGGCCAAGGTTTTGATTGTTTATGGCCAGGATAATATCTCCAACCTGAGTGATGTCTATCATGACAAAATAAGCTTGGAAGAACAGCTGAAACTTGATCCGCTGACCGGCCTTTATAACCGGAAAGCTTATAACGAATATTTGCCTCAGATGATGGAAGAATGCCGCCTGGCGGCCATTCCTTTGTCGATCGCTGTATTGGACATAGACGATTTTAAACAGGTGAATGATATTTACGGCCATGCGGCCGGGGATCGGGTCCTGCTTAGACTTACCGGCATTTTAAAAAGGAATATTCCGGAAAGGATCTATACGTTCCGGATCGGCGGGGAGGAATTTGTGCTTTTATTCAAAGATTATTCTGTCGCTGACGCCGTCAAAATATGTGAAGAGATGCTTTCCATGATAAGGTCGGCTTCGCTGCCGGAGGTGAATTATAAAGAAATTACCTTTAGCTGCGGGGTTGTGGGTATGGGCGAAAATCAGGTCGATCCTGTTGCCCTGTTTAAAGCTGCTGACGAAGCGCTTTATTCGGCGAAAAACAGCGGGAAAAACAAAATAATAGCTTTAGACACGCCCATTTGATTTCAGCGGTTTCGGAAAAAATATGGTCGTGCGCTGATTTTATCTGAGATATGGTGGTTTGCGCGCTGAAGCGCTTAACGGAAAAGCACGGGGAAATGGTCTTGATGAATGAAACCCATATGGATGACTGGAACAGCCGTTTTCGTTATGACGCGCTTTCGCCGCTGATTGAGAGTGGCAATGAAGCGGTTACGCTGTTCGCCCGGCGTGATCTGAAAGAAATGCGTGTCTCTGTGCAGTCTTTGTGGCAGCATCGGGAAGCGCAAAGCCTCATAAAGAAGCAGCTGCCGGACGGTTCCTGGAAATATGGCGCTTCAGCGGAGGAAAACCTTGACCAGTATCAGACATTCAAGAACCTGGCCACCCTCATTGAAAAATATGGATTCAATCAGTCACACCCCGCCATTCGGAAAACGGCTGAATACCTGTTCTCATTCCAGACGGATGAAGGTGATTTCCGCGGCATATACGATAAACAGTACACGCCGAACTATACCGCGGCAATCGCTGAACTGCTCATTAAAGCCGGTTATACGGATGACCCGCGAATTGAACGGGTTTTTGCCTGGCTGCTTGCGGCGCGGCAGCAGGATGGCGGGTGGGCACTGCCGTTCAGAACGCGGGGATATACCATCGACGTCACCTATACGCATCCGACGACAATTCAGGCGGATGTTTCTAAACCGTTTTCACATATGGTGACAGGCGTTGTGTTGCGCGCTTTTGCGGCGCACCCGCGATATAAACATGCGCCGGAAGCGACATACGCCGGGCGGATGCTCGCGGGCAGCCTGTTTCAGCGAGATCGTTATGCCGACAGGGGGACGAGCAAATACTGGCTGCAGTTTGTGTTTCCCTTTTGCTACACCGATTTGATTTCCGCTCTGGATTTCCTGTCACAGTTGGGTTTTTTGCCTGAGGAACCGCAAATTGAAAAGGCGCTGAACTGGTTCATTGAGAATCAGCAGCAATCCGGTCTTTGGCGATTGAAAATCACTGCCGGACGGGATAAAGAAACCCTGCAATTATGGCTTGCTTTGGCGATCTGTCGGGTGTTTAAGCGGTTTTACGGAACGTGACGCAAGTGTGTTCGGTTGGGCTCCCCGTGTTTTAAATCGCCGGCGCGGAACCGGCCCGATTGCAAATTGGAATTGGTTGGTCTTTTTCCTTTCTCCCGATATGTACGGCCAACGGAATTGCATTCAGGGTCAACGCACCGATAAGAAGTGCCATGGAGGCCCAAACCATTGTGTTGATGTGCGCCGGGCAGCCAGTATAAAACAGACTATGGTTTGTGTCTCCCTTTTTCTCCGCCTGATTCGTATCAGATTTTGGAGAATTTCTCTTTCTTTCTTTCTTTCTTTCTTTTCTCTCTCGGTTGATTTTTTCCTGTATTCCGGCTTATTTTATCTTTTCCCCTTTGAGGTTGCATTTAACTTTTCAATTCACCAAATGTCAACCCAGTCTTTTTCAAATTGGTCAATGATCCTTTATACGGTCATATAATCCAAATTAAAGATCGACAATCTGTATTTTTACGACTCCAGAAAAGATGTCCGCGAAATAATTGCCCTGCGTTTTTGATATTTTTCTTTATGCGGGGATTCGCTCTTTTTACGCTTACTTTTCATCTTTCAACAAACAAACTCAGGATAAAAATGTGTTTTATAATGTATCGAAAGATGAATGAAAGCTTACAAACAATCATAATGAAAAAAACGAATGTTGAAGCTTCCGAATTGCTCTGCTTATTTTCGTATAAGCGTTTGAATTGTTATTAAATGAATTACGATCAATGGAGGATAATGAACAAATGAACACAATGATGAGACGACAGGCAATTCTGGATATGCTGCAAAAAGAGCACCAGGTAAAAGTAACGGATTTATCCCAGCAATTTGGTGTATCCGAGATAACAATCCGCCGCGACCTCAGTGATTTATCCCAGCAATACAATATATCGCGTATTCATGGCGGCGCGGTGCTTTCGCAGGACTCCATCGTGAGAATCATCTCTTTCGAAGAAAACCTGATTTCGCATAAGCAGGAAAAAGATCGCATTGCCCGCAAAGCGGCTGAGATGGTTGAATATAGACAACGCATTTTCATTGACGCTGGGTCAACGACACGCCTGATGATCGATTATCTGGATTCAGACTTACACAACGTGGTTGTGACGAACAACCTGCACGTTGCCAGCGTGGCGCTCCAGAAGAAATCTCTCTCTGTAATTATGCTGGGCGGAGAAATGTTGCGGACTGCCAATTGTTCTTCAGGTGTTGTCGCCGAAGAGCAGATCAAACGCTATCAGTTTGATTTTTCTTTTTTAGGTGCGGCCGCAATCGGACCAGATGGTAACATGTACGATGGCTATTCCCCGGAAGCGAGATTGAAGGGGACTGTTCTAAAAGTATCTTCCAAGATCTTTCTGTTGGCGGATTCATCGAAGTTTAACACTTATGATCTGCATGATTTCGGCTCACTCAAGAGCATTCATGCCGTCATTACTGATGAAGGCATTGACAAAATGGCACGCACTCTGCTAGAAAAATATGATGTGGAAGTGATTATTGCAAAATAGTCAACATAGAATATAAAAATGCAATGATCAATTTTATTGAAAAAGCCAATGTTTTTGTTTTGGGATAAACGTAAAGCATTGATAATCCGCGGAACTAATATGAACGAATGAGCATGACGAAAGATAAAAAGAACAAATATCGAACAAAATACTTGACGCAATAATCATCTGGTGATACCATTCCGCTCATGGATGGCATTGTACGAATTTGTACTTGCGATCAGCCAATGTTCCAAAGGAAAAGATATTAGGAGGATCAATAATTATGAAAAAGACTTTGTCTATTATTTTAGCGCTTGCAATATTGTCTATTGCTGTTACCGGAGTTTTCGCACAGGGTGAAAATTATACGATCGGTTTTTCACCATATACACTGACAAACGAATATTTCACAGCTGTCCAGAATGGTGTTGAGACGGCCTGCAAAGAAATTGGCTGCGAAGTAATTTCTTTCGATCCCCAGAATGACCCGACTGCTCAGTCCACACAGATCGATGATATGATTGCAAGCGGTATTGACGCACTGGTTTACATTCCCTACGATTCAGCTGGCGCACGCACTGTTCTGCAGACCTGCCGCGATGCCGGCGTAAAAGTTATCAACATCGACAACGTTATCCAGGAAGCTGATTATGATCTGGTAGATGGCATCATTGCTTCTGACAATGAAGAACTGGGTTATCTCTCCGGTAAATGGGTTGCAGAAAACCATCCGGAAGGCGCAAATGTCCTAATTGCCCACCTTCAGACTGCTGAATCCTGCGTTATCAATGTAGCCGGTTTTTGGAAGGGTATTGAAGAAAACGCCAAAGATCTTGCTCTTTTCAAAGAGGTTCAGGTTGTTGAAGGCGGTGGGGCAACAGATATTACCTACAATGCCGTTTCCGATGCGCTTCAGGCACATGATGATATTAACGTTATCTACTGTATCAATGATACTTCTGCAATGGGCGCAATTAGTGCGGTTGCTGAAGCGGGCAAAACCGATTCAATCGATATCCTTGGCAAAGACGGTGCTCCGATAGGAAAACATGCTATCAATGAAGGCACATTAAAACAGTCATCCGCACAGCGCCCTACATATATGGGTTATATGGGCGTGATGGAAGCTGTTGACTTGCTCAATGGAAAAGAAATTGAATTCAATGTAAGTATTCCTTCCTACAGCATCGATGAAAGCAACATTGCAGATTATGATCTCGATGCCTGGGATGCTCTTGAATAATTATAAAAAGAGTAACACTATAAGTAATAAACGAACGGAAATTGGCTGACAAATAAGATAGTCTTACATAAAGTGAGGTCGGTCCAAATATCAGGATCGACCTCACTTTTCACAGGCGAAAAAGAGGTAAAAATGAGCCCATCTCCATTATTACAAATGGCTAACATATCCAAATCTTTTGGCTCGAATCAAGTGCTGACAGATATCAATTTGGATTTATATGAAGGGGAAGTCATTGCACTGTTGGGTGAAAATGGCGCCGGAAAGTCTACCCTGATCAAGATACTGGGCGGGATTTACAAAGCAAATCGAGGTGAGATTTTTATCAATGGTGAAAAAAAAGATATCCGCAATGCGGGTGTTGCGGGTGAAAATGGTATCCGAATCATCCACCAGGAAATTGTGCTTGTTCCGGATCGCAGCATCGCTGATAATGTTTTCCTGGGTCGGGAATATGTGACAAAGACAGGCCTGATCGATAAAAAGCGAATGGAATACGAAACCCAAAAACTGCTGGATGACTTTGGAATAAACATCGGAGCCGATCAAAACGTTCGGAACCTGCCGATCGGGATGCAGCAACTGGTGGAAATCATCAAGGCAATTTCAGCAGAAGCAAAAATCGTTGTTATGGATGAACCAACTTCCTCTCTATCACAGTCTGAGACACAAAAACTGTTTGAAATTATTGCTCTACTGAAGAAACGCAATATTGGAATTATTTACATCTCCCATCGTCTTGAGGAATTGTTTGAAGTTACAGATAGAATTATCGTTTTGCGAGACGGAAATATCGTCGCAGTAACTAACACAAAAGATGCAAAACGGGAAGAACTGATCACACAAATGGTCGGACGAACGCTCAGTAGTTATTACACCCGCAACCCTCATGAAGTCGGTGAAGTCGCTTTGGAAGTCAAAAATCTATGTCATGAAAAATTCTTTACAGATATCAATTTCGAAGCGCATTATGGGGAAGTTGTGGGGTTTGCAGGTCTGGTGGGTGCACGCAGGACTGAACTGATGAAAACGGTATTTGGCGCGATCAAAAAAAAGAGCGGCGAGATACTGCTGGATGGAAAGAAAATCGAAATCGAGCGTCCTTCCGATGCGATCAAAGCTGGCATTG
>CALAEB010000599.1 GCA_937890875.1 uncultured Anaerolineaceae bacterium
CTGGATATTCAGGAGGAAGCGCTGCAACAGCTGAAAATCATCGGTTTTCCGGAGGATGAGCTCCAATATGTGGAAGGAATGAACAGCCGGAAAGCTTTCAACGACATGGCCTCTGAGCGGCTGCGGCTGCTTTACGTTGGGATCACCCGCGCAAAAAAAGGACTGCATTTCTCCTGGAACACAGGCCGTTTCGGAAATCAAACTGAGGCGCTGGCGGTCAAAACATTACGGATCATCCAACAAAAGGAATCCAGATGAGACAGATCAGCCAATCCCAAATTCATGATTATCTTGTTTGTCCGTGGCGGTACTATCTGAAGAATATCCGGAAATTGACCTGGCCGGAACCGGTCTCCGCACGCTACCAGGAACTGGCACGTTTTTCCCGGCTGGGAAAATCTTTTCATCAGTTTGTCCACCGTTTCATCCAGGGCATCACTTTCGATGAGCTGGAAAAGCAGCAGTACGAACCTGAGGTCGCCTTCTGGATCCGGAATTTCAGAAGCCGGAATCCGCTCCCTTCGGAGAGCAGGCTTTTCTCTGAGGTCGAGCTTTCCGCTATTTTTGAAGATATTCTCTGGATCGGTTATGTGGACGCCATTGCCGTCTTGCCGGAGCGGGCAATTATTTTTGACTGGAAAACGTCCAAAAAAGCAGGCGATCCCATTGTGCTGCAAAAAGGGCCGCAGACCCGGCTTTATTGTTTCTTGCTGAACCTCAACAAACAGGATTTTTTCCCGGAAGGCAGTGATGCAATTCCGCCGGAAAAAATCGAAATGGTATATTGGTATCCCAACGTTCCTGCCGCATCGATCCGCCTGCCCTACTCAAATGACCTTTTTCAGCAGGACCAGGCTTATTTCCGGCAAATCGCCGGCGACCTCTCGCATGAGGACACGGCCTTTTTTCCGCAGACCGCCGATGAAGACGTGTGCCGCACCTGCCGTTTCCAAACCTATTGCCGGCGGGGGCTGCAGGAAAGCTCTTTTTCGGAAGAAGAAACCGACCGCTACGGGCAGGAAGCCTTTGATTTTATGCAGGAAGAGACCGATTCTTCCGTTTCTGACACCACCGAGTCGCCCCTGGGTCCAATGATCTGATCCCGAGTATGGCATGAAAAAAAACATTATCCTTTCGATTATTGCAATCATACAAAAACCCGGCAGACAAGACGTTAGCCAGCAATTTAAAATATGGTTAAAGTGCCAAAAGTTGAAGTCTGTGTTTTTGTGAGAAAAACCACGGAACCTGTCATGGCGAGCGGAGCCGAGGGATCCTCAACCGGTAACCAGAAGCGCATTTTATGCGGAAAATTCGCTGTTTCTTAAAAGATTTTGCATAAAATTTCGTTCAGTCATTGAGTTTTGAAGATGCCTCGGCCCCGCTCTGTGTCGCTCGCCATGACAGTTTTTTTATGCTTTTTGACTTTTTACATTTCAACCAAATATTCAAGGATGTCTGGTAGTTTTCTTCGTTATTCAAAGCAAATATCCGCCGACCAAATTCCTGCGCATGTCCTCATGTTTCGGACGGCTGACCGGTCCGATAATCGAGCCACAGATTCAGCGACAGCCCAATCGTCACCAACACCCCGCCGATCAGGCTTTGGGTTGAAAAACCGCGGGCAAAGATGGCGTCCAGCACAATGCCGGTAAAAACCTGCCCGGCAAACAGGATCAGCGTCAGCTGAAACGAGGGCATGCGCGGCGTCGTGATGTTGGACAGCAGCACCACGCCGATCCCAAGAACACTTCCGAGATAAATCCACCAGCGGGATACCGGTATCGCCGGCAATGCCGGCAGCCCGCCCGCTAAAACCAGAATCAGCAAAGCGACCGCCAACCCGACAGCAAAGTTATACCAGCTGCTCACCATAACGCTGGTTCTTTCGGCCAGCGCCGCGTTAATCGTGCGCGAAACCACGATAGAAATGCCGGTCAGGAAAGAAAGAATCACCGGAAGGAAGACAAAGTTTGAATCCAAAAGCAGACAGACGATCCCGAATAAGGTAAACAGCAGCCCGGCAAGTTTCCCGCTGTTAAATTTTCTCACCGGCATTCCGAAAAATCCGTATTGGTCGATCACCAATGAAGTGATCGCCTGTCCCAGCAAGCTGAGCGCAATGATCGCGGATACGCTGATCCTGCCGAACGCCATATTATTGAACAATGTCGTCGCCACACCGACAGCGCCGCCGGAGAGCAATGATAAAGGAAGTTCACGAACCGAGAACAGGCGTTCTTTACGGAAGGCGGCAACAGCAGTCATTACCACCAGCCCAATCAAATGGATGATGACCGTCGCGGCGGGTACGCCATAGACCGCCGTCAGGTTCCCGTTTATCGCAATCATGACCGCAATAAATACAGATGTCAATATTGACAGGAAATAAACCATACCTTTGTTTTCCCTTCTCTATTAATTGAGTATAAAGGATCAACCGGAGAGAATATGACAAAATCAGGAATTCGAAATTTGGACAAACCGTTCGAGTAAAGAGGAAAACTTTTTGATCTTTTGTGTTTGCGCAAAACGCAAAAGATCAACAAAAAAACTCGCCACATTCCGAATTATTGTGACAAAAGAGAAGGATTTCAAAAAAAAACCGGTTCCTTGAAAATAGTCCGATACCCAAAATAAAAAATGTGCAATGACGCCCCGGAGACGCCGCATACGGTACAGCAAAAAATGAAGCTGCCGAAATAAATATCGGCAGCTTCATTTTTTCCGGACCTGTTCCGCCTGTTTCAGCAGCAGAAACCAGGCCGGGGTTCATTGATCGAATGCGTTTATGCAGATTTTGCTAATTCAGCGATTTTACTGAAAGCCTGTTGGTCACGAACAGCCACATCGGCAAGCATCTTGCGGTTCAGATTCACCTGTTGTTTTCTCAGGCCGGCGATCAGGCGGCTGTAAGAAATCCCGTTCAAACGGGCGGCCGCGTTGATTCTGGTGATCCAGAGCTTCCGCAGCTCACGCTTACGTACCCGGCGATCACGGAATGCATACCACAAACTTGCCAGCATCGCCTCGTTGGCGCGGCGATACAACTTCCGACGAGTGGCATGGTAGCCCTCGTTCATTTTCAATAACTTCTTATGACGGCGATGCCCCTGAGGACCGCCCTTTACACGTGCCATAAAAAAACTCCTTCGCGCACCCCCGGACGTCAACCAGAATCATGGTTTGTTGGAAACATCCGGCAGCCGCACTAAAACGGATAAATTATTCCTCCATATACGGAGCGAGATGCTTTACGCGTTTGATAATTTTCTTACCTTTAACGACGACCATCTCAGACAAAAGCGCTTTGGTACGATCGGAAGTACGGCGCCGGAAATGGCTCTTGCCGCCCTTCGTCCGGACCAAAACACCGGACCCGGTCAGGCGAAAACGCTTGGACGTTGCCTTATGGGTCTTCAGTTTATATTTTCCTGCTGTTTGTTTGCGTGGCACAACAAAACTCCTTACAACAAAATTCAATGGCGTCATCGCAGACCGCCATCTGATTAGCTGGATAATTATACACGGTTTTAAAAAATTATGATTCGCTGTCTGAATCCAAATCGCCGTCGTCCTCACCGGAAGCATCGGGCTTCTCCGCTTCCGGACCGGATACGGAAGCGCTTGCGGGCTTCTTTTTTGCGACTTTTTTCAAACTCGGAGAAAGAAGCATGCTCATCACACGCCCTTCCACACTGGGAATCTGCTCTATGATCGAGATATCGCTTAATTCTTCCGCAATTTCTTTTAAGTCTTCCAAAGCCAACTCGGGATAAGTAATTTCTCTTCCGCGGAAACGAACGGTAACACGAACCTTCATTCCGTCTTCCAGCCAACGCCGTGCATCCCTGGTTTTAAAGGATCGATGATGTTCATTCGTCTTTGGACGGAGACGGATTTCTTTAATTTCAATTTTTGTCTGGGCTTTGCGGGCTTCTTTTTCTTTCTTTTGGCCAAGGCGGATGGAAATCAAAGTGCTGGCTCCGATTCCTATGAGCATATTAAAAGCCAT